>CANLGS010000433.1 GCA_947490035.1 Gemmataceae bacterium | reverse complement strand
TCTGATCGGATTTCATCTGCGCCGAAGTCCGCGTCATCTGCGGGCCATGCGCGCGAGCGTCACGCCACGCGGCGCAGGTAGGCGGACGGCCAGTAGGTGACGTGCTGGGCGATCTTGCCTTCGTTGAACAGGAACCCCGGCTCTTCGAGGGTGAAGTGCGGGTTGGCCGCCGCGAACTCGCGGGCCGCCTCCGCCGGGTTGTCCCACTCCCACCCCGGCAGCGACCCCGGGCGCCCGGCCAGCGCGCCCATGACGCCGTCGGTCGCCACGATGTACGACCCGGCACTGACGAGGTCCGCGTACACTTCCAGTTCCGCTCGCACGTGCGCCTTCGTGTGGTTCGAGTCGAGCAGAATCAGGACGCGCTCGCCGGGCCGGATCAGATCGCGCACCTTCGCCACGGTGTCGGCCGCGGTGGAGCTACCCTCGATGAGCGTGATGTAGCCCGCGAGCGGGTGCGCCTCGATCGCGCTGCGGTTGTGCGGCCGAATCTCGATGTCCACGCCGACGACGCGCCCGCGGTCGGTCGCCTTGCACAGGCTCGCGTAGTAGACGAGCGAGCCGCCGTGCGCGACGCCGGTTTCGACGATCACGTCCGGCTTCACCCGGTGGATGATCTCCTGAATGCGGATCATGTCTTCGGGCAGTTGAATGATCGGCCGCCCGAGCCAGGTGAAACTGTACGCGTACTTCTGCGTCCAGCCGACGGTGACCCAGTGTTCGGTGATGAGCCGGAACGCTTCGGGCGAATCCAGGGGGTGTACCTCCTGCGCGCCGTTGGTTTCGGCGGTCACGGTCCGGGCGTCGGTGTCGATCACGAGCCGCATGGTACTGCCTCCTGCATGGGGTCGATGACTTCGGCGCGCGAACCGAGTTGTTCGATCATCGCGCGCACTTCGGTGAGGTAATTCGGATTGAACACGAGGACCGCGGCGGCATCGCGCACCGCCTCCGGCGGCACGATCCGGTGCCCGGTGCCCGGCAGGTACTTGCCCTGCTTCGCCGGGTTCACGTCCACCACGCCCGCGAGCCGCGTGCGGTCCGGGTCGGCGAGGTTGCAGAACGTGACGCCCTTCGCACCGGCGCCCCAGGCGAACACCGGGCCTCGCGAACACGTTTCGGCGAGGAGTGCGTCCCAATGGGTGAGGCGTTCGCTCATCAAAGAACCCCTCCCCAACCCCTCCCCTAAGAAGGGAGGGGGAGTAAGAGTTGGAAGCCCCTCCCTTCTTAGGAGAGGGGTTGAGGAGGGGTTGCTTCCAACCGCTTCCCCTTCGGCCCAGAGGTACTGCCCGCCGAAGATGTGGCGCACGCCGGTCACGGCGAAGCCGGCGCGTTCCAGCGCCAGCGCGAGGCTCCCGGCCGTGAACAGCGAACAGTGCTCGTAGAAGAAGTCCCACGGCACGCGGTTCCGCAAAATCCACTCGGCGCAC
The DNA here is from genome assembly GCA_947490035.1 of Gemmataceae bacterium. GTDB lineage: Bacteria > Planctomycetota > Planctomycetia > Gemmatales > Gemmataceae > Gemmata. The sequence continues at coordinate 3,247 of CANLGS010000433.1, read as the reverse complement.
GGCGTCTCGAAGAACACGCGCGTGCCGCCGGACGCGCCCACGCCGGCGCGCACGGTGCGCAGCAGGTCGAGCGGTTCCGGGATGTGTTCGATCACGTGCCGGCACGTCACCGCGTCCGCGGGCACCGCGGTTTCCGGGCCGTAGAAGTCGGTGACGAACCGCGCCCGTCCGCCCATGATTTCCGCCGGGCCGGTGTACGCCGGGTCGAAGCCGACCGCGTCGCACGTGTTGCCAGGGTGCGCGAGCAACTTGCGGAGGAACCCGCCCTTCCCGCACCCGACTTCGACGATTCGCCCGGTGCGGATGCCGCGCTCGGTCACAAGGTGGTCGGCCAACTGATCCAGGTGCGCGTTGAACGCGGGCGAGCAGTCCTGACTGTTCTCGTACTGCGGGCCGTAGTCCACGAGGGCGGGATCGAAGGCCGCGTTGAACACGAACCCGCACGCGGCGCACGCGCGCATTTCGAGGTCGCCGCGCGCGATGCCGCGTGCCGCGCTCGCGGTGTCGAACAGCATGTTCTGGTGGACCGGTACGCCCGGCCGGTGCAGGAACGGTTCGGTGTCGGCCGAGTCGCACACCGGGCAGGTTTCACGCGGCACGGTTCAGCCTCCACCAGTTCGCGGTTTCGCGCAGCCCGCGCGCCAGGTCGGTGCGCGGGCGCCAGCCGAGTTCGTCGCGAAGCCTGCCCACGTCGGCCACCAAAAGCGGCGGTTCGTTCGCGGGCGTTTCGCGGGCGCCGAGGTTCACCAACTCCGGCCGGCCGCACGCGCGGGCGACGTGGGCGATCACGTCGCGCACCGCGACCGCTTCGCCGGAGCCGATATTCACGGGGCCGGTCAGGTCGCTGCGCGTGAGCGCGACGAGCGCGTCGGCGGCGTCCTCGACGTGGAGGAAGTCGCGCTGCTGCGCGCCCGCGGAACACGCGGCCGGCGCGCCGGCGAACAGCGCCCGCGCGACCGACGGCACCAGCCGCGCCGGGTACTCGCGCGGGCCGTACAGGAAGAACATGCGCGCCCGCGCGACGCTCACGCCCCGCGCCTTGCCGAACGCCTCCGCCCACTGGCCGAGTTCGAGTTTGCAGCGGCCGTAGGTGGTGTGCGGGCGGGTCGGCGTGTCGCGCTCGCGGCACACGCCGGCGGCCCCCCAGTCGTATTCGGCGCACGAACCGGCGACGACCGCACGCACCCCGCCGCACCGCGCGAACGTGAGCAGCAAGTGCTTCGACGCCTCGACCCAGCGGTGATTTTCCGGCGAGGTCCAGTACACGCCGGGCGTCGCGATCCACGCCAGATGGAGCAGGTGCGTCGGCCGCACGGCTTCGATGAGACGCGCGGTTCCCTTGACGTTCAGAACGTCGCAGCGGTGGAATGCCGCTTGCGGCTTCGCGGGCGTGCCGCGCGCCGCGGCGTGAACCTCGAAGTGGTCGCGCGCGGCGCGCACCGCCGGTTCGCCGATGAAGCCCGTCGCGCCGGTGATGAGTAACCGCGTCATGTCGGCAGGTCCGGAAAAGACTGGTCGCGCGAAGCGATCACCCGCGCCTCGCATTCGGGCCACACGATGCCCAGTGCCGGGTCGTCCCATCGCGCGCCGCGGGCCGCGTGGGGCACGTACACCGCGGACATCTGGTAGAACAGTTCGGTGCCCGCGGCGAGCGTCTGGAAGCCGTGCGCGAACCCGCCGGGGATGTACACCGCCCGCCGGTTCTCCGCGCTGATCTCCACCGCGACCCACTTCCGATAGGTCGGCGAACCGGGTCGCACATCCGCGACCACATCGAACGCGGCGCCACTCGTACAGCGAACCAGTTTCACCTCTTCGTGCGGTGCCGCCTGCCAGTGCATCCCGCGGAGCGTGCCCGCCTTCAGGTTGAACGACACGTTGCACTGCGCCCACTCGGTACACAGACCCGTCGCAGAGAACTCCTCGCGGCAGTAGGTTCGCGCGAAAAATCCGCGATCGTCGCCCTTCGGCTCCGGCTCGATCACGAACACGCCCGGCAACGCAGTGGGAAGGAACAGCATGGTGAACCGCGACCGTAAGGCAGCGGGTGGCCTTCGGTGACCGCGACCGTAAGGCAGCGGGTGGACTTTATCGCGTGTGGTACACCCGCTCCCTGACGGTCGCGGTTCACCGTCACGCCACGCGGGGCAGCGGCACTGGTAAGATGAACTTCCCGCCGCGCTCTTGGTACTCGGCCTGCTGCCGCAGAATCTCCTCCGCGAAGTTCCACGTTAAGAGCAGCGTGTAGTCCGGCATGTCTTCGAGCAGCTTGTCCGGCGCGTGGATTTGCAGCCGCGTGCCGGGCGTGAACTTGCCCTGCTTCACGGTGCTGCGGTCCACGATGAAGTCGAGCGTTTCCGGTCCGATGCCGCAGAAGTTCAGCAGCGTGCTGCCCTTGGCGGAGGCGCCGTAAGCGGCGATCCGCTTGCCGTCCGCTTTGAGTTGTTTCAGGAGGTCGCGCAGCCCGCGCTTGATCGACGCGACCCGCTCCGCGAACGCGCGGTACGGCTCGAACGTGTTCACGCCCCACGCCGCTTCTTCCGCGAGCAAGTCCGTGACGCGCGGCGACACCTCATCGACGCTCTCGGCCGGTGACGCGTAGATGCGCAGCGAGCCGCCGTGAATCGGCACGCGCGCCACGTCGCGGATGATAAGGTCGTGTCGGCGGAAGCACGCGTCGAGCGCCGTGAGCGAGAAGTAGCACAGGTGCTCGTGGTAGATCGTGTCGAACTCGCAGTGGTCGAGCATGTCCTTGGCGTAAGGCGCTTCGATCACCGCGACGCCGGTCGGCTTGAGCAGCGTGCGGATGCCCGCGACGAAGCCGTTCAGGTCCGGGACGTGCGCGAGGACGTTGTGCGCGTGGAACACGTCGGCGCGGTACCCCTCGGCGACGAGCTGCTTCGCGTAGTCGCGGCCGAAGAACTCCTCGCGCGTCGGGATGCCGTGGCGCTCGACCGCGACGCACGCGATGTTCCGCGCCGGCTCGATGCCCAGCACCTGCACGCCGCTGCCCTTATAGTTCTTCAGCAGGTAGCCGTCGTTGCTCGCGGCCTCGACCACGAGGCTTTCCGGCCCGAGGTTTTCGTCGCGCGTGACTTGCAGCGCGAGTTCGGCCGCGTGCCTCAGCATCGTGTCCGAGAACGACGAGAAGTACACGTAGTCGCGGAACAGGTCGTCGGGCGGCACGGTCGCGGTGATCTGCACCAGCGCGCACCGCGGGCACACGGCGAGGTCGAGCGGGAACGTC
>CANLGS010000432.1 GCA_947490035.1 Gemmataceae bacterium | reverse complement strand
TGCCCCGCCAGAAGAGCGCGATGCTGCCGATCGTCGGCAAGGACATCGACGGCACTCGCGTTTCGATCTACAACCCGAGCGTCCAGGCCAAGCACCCGCTGCTCGGGCTGCGCTTCAAGAACACCAGTGGCGCGCACCTCAACCAGGGTCCGATCACCGTGTTCGAGGGCAGCGTGTACGCCGGCGACACCCGCGTTCTGGACGTGCAGCCGAACGAAGAACGCCTCCTGTCCTACGCCATCGACCTCGGCACCGAAGTCGATCCGAAGGCCGGCGCCGGCAAGCAGACGATCACCAGCGTGAAGGCCGTTCGCGGGATCGTGACGACGGTCACGAAGGTGACCGACGAGAAGACGTACCGCATCGCGAACCGTTCGCAGACGGACCGCACGCTGCTGATCGAGCACCCGAACCGCACGGCCCAGCAGTTCAAGATCGTGGACACCGAGAAGCCGGTCGAGGACACGCCCGAAGTCTTCCGGTTCCAGACCGCGGTCAAGGCCGGCGAGACGAAGTCGTTCACGGTCAAGGAAGAGAAGGACGTGGTCGCGACGGTGTCGCTCACCAACGGGGCCGAGAACCAGATCCGCTACTTCATCAGCCTGAGCGAGGCCAGCCCGGCGCTGAAGCAGAAGTTGCAGGACGCGCTCAAGATCAAGGGCGAGTGGGACAACGCGCTGCGTGAACTGAACCAGGTGAACGCCGACCTGCAGCGCCTCACGATCGACCAGGACCGCATCCGTAAGAACCTGCGCGAGACGCCGAAAGAGGCCGAGGTGTACGACACCTACCTGAAGAAGCTCAGCGCGCAGGAGAAGGAAATCGACAGCCTGACCGCCAAGCAGAAGGCGGTCGTGGCCGACGAGTTCAAGAGCCGCAAGAAGTACGAGGACTACCTCGTCAACATCTCCGACTGACGCGATTGGTTCGTAGTGACCGGCTTCAGCCGGTCTGGGTCGTCGCGCGGGCAATTCGCGAAGGCGGGGGGCGCCGCCGACTCGCTGAAGCGGGTCACTACGAACGAAAATCACGGCCCGCGAAGCTCTCGCTTCGCGGGCCGTGGCGTTCCACACCATTCAATGCCTGTTATGAACCTCTATCGCGACGCGCACTACACCTTCCGCTTCGCGGAGGACCGGATCGTTCCGCGGTTCCACCTTGAAGGCGTTGAAGCCGGGCGCGGCGTTATCGTCTTTGAGTTGACTGACACCGGCGCGTCGGCGCGCGTGCTGGCGAAGGCGGTCGCGGGCGAAGGCGGCTGGGTGGAGTTGGCGGAACCGCTCATCGTGCGCGCGGGCGGCGGGTTCGTCGCGGTTCCGGCGTGAGCTGCTAAACTAACAGGATGCTACACGCCGACGTACCTGCTCTGATCCTCGCGCCGATGGAAGGCGTCACCGACGCGCCCATGCGGGCCGTGCAGGGCAGCGTCGGCGCGTTCACGTTCGCGGTCACGGAGTTCCTGCGGGTCAGCCACGCGGTTCCGCCCCGGCACGTCTTCTACAGTCACGTCCCCGAACTGCACACCGCCGCGACCACGCTCACCGGCTTACCGGTGCAGGTGCAACTCCTCGGCGGCGACGCGGGGCGCATGGCGGCGTCGGCGGTGTGCGCGCACGAACTCGGCGCGACCGCCATCGACATCAACTTCGGGTGCCCGGCGCCCACCGTGAACCGGCACGACGGCGGGGCCGCGCTCCTCCGCCACCCGAAGCGCATCCGCGAGATCGTTGGCGCCATTCGCGCCGCGCTTCCCGCGAACGTACCCGTATCCGCGAAACTGCGGCTCGGCTGGGACGGCATCGACGCGATTCACGAGAACGCGACGATGGCCGCCGAAGGCGGGGCCGCGTGGCTCACCATCCACGGGCGAACACGCGTCGCGGGGTACGCGCCGCCGATTCACTGGGAGCCGATCGGCAAAGTGCGCGAACGGTTGGGCCTGCCCGTGGTCGCGAACGGCGACATCTGGACGCTCGACGACTTCCGCCGCTGCCGCGACGCGACCGGGTGCCGCCACTTCATGCTCGGACGCGGCGCGCTCGCGAACCCGCGGTTCGCGCGCCAGGTCGCGGTCGAACTCGGACTGCTGCCGCGCGAAGAAGAATCGCGTGAGCCGTTCGAGTGGAGTTCGCTACTGCGGAGCCTCGTGGAGTGGTCGCACCGGTTCGAGATGATGCAGTCCGACAAGAACGTGAGCCGGCTCAAGCAGTGGCTGCGGCTCGCGTCGCAGTTCGGGAACTTCACCCGGTTCGACGCGGTCAAGCGCGCGGGCACGGTGCAAGAGTTGTTCGCGGCACTCGAAGATTCACCTCACCCCATCGCCTGCGAAACGTAGGCAAACTGGCCCACCCGGAGAAGCCGCGGGACCGCTGCGGGTTCTACCGTCGCGCGCCGCGAGACGCCACATTTCGTCCCCGCTCCGACATGCCAACGGCACGGCCCCTGCGTTACCATCGCCGCCGACACGCGAACGGTTCGCATGTCGGCAACAAATACAGACCGAGACCGGCGATGATTCCGATGAACTCCCTCCCCGACTCGACCCAACCCGCACAGGTTGACGTGACGGCCCCCCGATTCTTCCTCGACGCCGCCATCGACGCGAACCCGGACGACGGCGACTGGTGGCTTGATATCGGCGGCGTCGATCTGCCGGGATCGCTCGCCGTGTAACCCTTGCAACGAGTACGACCGCGAGTGTAGTTCTTACCCGAAACAAACGAGGGACGTGCCGGCGCAAACGCCCTCCCGCGGACCGTTCGAGAGCAAAGGGCCGCGAGTGTCCGCACCACTAAAGGAGAACCCGCCATGGACCGCGAACTGGACGTGCTGACGATGCTGTTGCTCGACCCGTGCCTGACGGCCGACGAAGCGGCGCGCGAGGCCGCGGCCCGGCGCCACCTGGCGGCGGTCGTGGCGGAAGCCCGCGACGAGCGCACCGGGCCCCGCAAGCCGCGCCGGCCCGCGCTGCGGGAGGACGGCCCCGCCGTCGGGTTCTGATTGCGAAGGAGAAAAGCGGCAAAGCAGAAGAGCCGCAGATAACGCGGACGAACGCAGATTAAAGGCAGAAGGCAGTGTTCTTCAAAACACACTTTCTCTTCGGTCTTATCTGCGTCCTTCTGCGTTATCCGCGGCTCTTCTGTCTTCTGCCTACTTCTTCTTGGTGTAACTGAGTGCCAGGACCGCGAACGCGGTCGCCAGCGACGGCTCGTTCTCCAGGAACGCGCGGCTGCCCATCCAACTGCCGTTCGCCTTCTGCTTGCCCTTCAACTCGTCGAACAACTCCTGCCGCCAGTCGTGCTTGACCTTCTTCGCGTCCTCGAACTGGTCTTCGCCGAGCGCGTCCATCGCCTTCGCGAACGTGTGGTAGTAGTAGAAGATGCCGGAGTCCTTCTCCTTCATGCCGGGGTTCTCGGACACCGTGTAGTTCCTGCGGATCCAGTCCACCGCGGCGACCACGCGATCGTCCTTCTTGCCGACGCCCGCGTACAGGAAGCTCTTGAGGCCGGCGTAGGTCATGCCGCCCTCGCTGCGGAGGCCGCCCTCGGGCGTGGCCTTGTCGCTCTTCGGGTCGTTCTGCGCGGACATGTTGTACACGAACCCGCCCTTGTCCGCGGCGCTCGCTTTCGCCGCGAACGGCTGCTTGTTGAACTCGCTCTCCAGGTTCTGACTGCGGCTGATGTACGTCAGCGCGTTTCGGATAACCGGGTCGTCCTTGCTCACGCCGGCGGCGAGCAACGCCTCGACCATGAAGTGCGTGTTCGACATGTCCGGCCCGCCCTTGCCGCCCGGCTTGTCGTAGCCGGCGCCGCCGAAGTTCGCGTCCTTGTCGGTCAAGCCCTCGTTGTACTGAAGCCCCTTCACGTACTTCGCGGCGGCGGCGATCACCTTGTCGTACTTCTTGTCCGCGTTCATCTCCTTGAACGCGACGATGGCGAGGCACGTCATGTAGTTGGACATGCCCTTCTCGTACACGCCGCCGTCCTTCTGCACCTTCGATTCGAGGTACTTGATCGCCTTCGCGACGACCGGGTTGTCGGCGGGCACGCCGGCGCGGACGAGCGCCGCGGCGACGAGCGCGGTGAGTCCCGGTTCGGCCTGCGCGCTGGCGAGGAAGTTGCCGTCCTCCTTCTGCGCGGTCTTGAGGAACCCCAGCGCCTTGTCAACGACCGCCTGCACGTCGTCGCCACTCGGCGCGGCGCCGGCGAGCGGGGGGCTTGAGCCAACCGAGACGACGAGTGCCACAGGCGCGACAGCGGCAACCTTCAGCCATTGACGGCGGGTCAGCGGGGACATGCGAAACCTCGGAGTTTGTGTGGACGAAGACGGAAGTGGCTACGCGCCTAGAGTACGCGCGCCGAGCGGCGTGGGGAATGGACAATCGCTGACCACACAGGGACGAGAAGTGACCAGACAAGCAGGGAAGCCGGTTTAGCCTCGACCCGGAGTCCGCGGAGGGGAGCGCGGCCCCACCACGGGCGCCGCGGAACAGGTGCGTCCTCGCGCGAAGTGAACACACCCGCGCGTAACGGCGGTCGCAAATTCCACTTGCCTTCGGCACGCGGGCTGATCACACTGAGCTATTCTCATTCAACGATCCGCGAGAGGGCTAGAATCCAGGCGATTCGCGATACCTGCGCTCCAAGTCGGCCATGAGTATTGGCCGTTGCTTCTTGGAT
>CANLGS010000431.1 GCA_947490035.1 Gemmataceae bacterium | reverse complement strand
GGGGAGGGGGCTGGGGGGAGAGGTTCTTCCGAACCCGCGTACACGCCGACCACCGCGACGCCCACGCCCGAACTCGACAAGCTGCTCGTGTTCCGAGCGTGCCATCCTCTTTACGGGGCGTTCCTCATCGAGCTGCTCGGCGTCGCCAATCGCGAAGAGCGGCTTCAACTTCTCGAAAGCGTGCTGGAACTGCCGCGACCGTTGTTGAAGTTCGTGCGCGTGCCGTGGGATTTGTCGCCCGGCCCGCTGCAAACGGAGAAGCTCGACCCCGAGCTGGTCGCGAAGGGCTTAATCGTGGCGAAGGTGCCGAAGGTGGAAGGCGCTGAAGAGGAAGAAGAGGAGTGGGTGCCGTGGGACGAGCGCCCGCCGGTGCTTGCGGACAAGGCGCGACTGCTCTTCGACGCGAAGTACCCCGAGGTGGGCGACTTCGTGACGACCGGCGTGTGGGCCGCGGCAGAGGTCATCAGCTACGGCAACTTCAATACCTACGTGACGACCAAAGACCTGACGAAGCAGGAGGGCTTGATCTTCCGGCACCTGCTGCGGCTCATCCTGTTGACGCAGGAGTTCGAGCAGCTCACGCCGCCGGGCATGACACCGGAGGAGTGGAACAAGGAATTGAGCGAGATATCCGACAAGCTCGCGGACATCTGCCGCGCGGTCGATCCGACCAGCACGGAAGAGGCGATCAAGCGCGCCCACGGCGCCGACGTGGTCGAAGGCGAAGAACACGCGAAGGTCGTGATGGTGACTACGCCAGAGGCGCCCAAGCCTGTCGAAGAGGTCGATGGGTTCGCGGAAGGGCTTCTGGATTGAAAAGGAAGATTAGCCGCACGATGAACGCAGAAGAAAAGGCACGATTAGAGAAGTCAGAAGACTGTTTTAAACACAATCCTCTCTGCTCTTATCGTGCCTTTTCTTCTGCGTTCATCGTGCGGCTAATCTTCTCTTGTCTGGCTCCTTCGCGTATCATGCTCCGCCATGCAACCAACTAACCCGCAGTCACTGCCGCGCGTCATCGGGCCGTGGATCGCGACCGCCATCATCATCGGCACGGTGATCGGCTCGGGCGTGTTCAAGAAGGGCCGCAACGTCGCGGACAACGTGCCCGAGTTCGGCCTCGCGATGTCCGTCTGGGTGCTCGGCGGGCTGCTCGCGCTGCTCGGCGCGCTCGCGCTCGCGGAGATCGCGGTGCTGTTCCCCAAAGCCGGCGGCAACTACGTCTTCCTCCGCGAAGGGTACGGCCGGTGGGCCGGGTTCCTGTGGGGCTGGGTCGAGTTCTGGATCATCCGCTCGGCGTCCATCGCGGCACTCGCGACCATGTTCACGGAATCGTTCCACGACGTGCTCCGACAGTCGCTCGATCCGGTCGCCAAGCGCGACGTACTCGCGTTCTGGCCGCGCCAGATCATGACCGCGGCCGTAATCGCCGGTCTGACCTTCGTGAATGTGCGCGGCACGCAACTCAGCGGCCGACTGCAATTCGGCATTACGATGCTGAAGGTCACGTCGCTGCTGTTCATCATCGCGCTGCCGTTCGCGGTGTACGCGGCCGTGTCCGAACCGACGCACCCGCCGCGCGTCGAACACCTGAACCCCACTTGGCCGCCGGGGTTGTTCGGCATCAACTGGAGCGGGTTCGGTGTCGCGCTCGTCGGCGTGCTGTGGGCGTACAACGGCTGGATGAACATCGCCCCGATCGCGGAGGAGGTGAAGGAGCCGCAGCGGAACATCCCGCGCTCGCTGCTCCTCGCGGTGTTCGCGCTCATTGCGCTGTATTGCGGGGCTAACCTCGCCTACAACCTGGTGCTGCCGCGCGAAGCCATTATCGCGAAGGACACCGCGGGACACCTCTCGGCCACGCCCATCGCGACCGAGTTTTGCGGCGTGCTGCTCGGCCCGGTCGGGGTGATCCTCGCCTCCGCGATCGTGATGACATCCGTCTTTGGTGCGCTCAACGGCAACCTGCTCGTCGGGCCGCGACTGCTGTACGCGATGGGTCAGGACCGGCTCGCGTCGGCGAAGTTCGCGCAACTGCACCCGCGGTATCAGACGCCCGCACTCGCGATTATCGTGATGGCCGGGTGGTCGATGCTGCTCGTGCTGTGCGTCGGCGCGCTCACCCAGTACCGCGTGCCGACGGTGCCGCTCGGCTTCACGGAACTCGACCTGAACGTGCCGGCCGGGAAGTCGCCGTTCGACATCATGACCGACTTCGTGATCTTCGGCTCGGTCACATTCGAGACGCTCGCGGTGGCGACGATCTTCGTGTTCCGCTGGCGCATCCCGGTGACACAGGAGAACCGGCCGTACCGCTGCTGGGGCTACCCGTTCGTGCCGGCGCTGTACATCGCGATCATGGCGTTGGTGCTGCTCAACTTCTTCGTAAACCCGGACTCGCGCACCGAAGCTTTTGTGGGGATGGGCTTCATCGCGAGCGGTGCCGTGGTGTACGCGCTGTTCTTCCGGCGGCGTGGCATTTGATTTGTGGCACAGACATTCCTGTCTGTGCGGCTTGGCATGTCGTAACCGCACAGACAGGAATGTCTGTGCCACGGAGCCAAAGGCAGGAACGCCAGCAATGAAGTGGCCCAAGCAACTCGAACGCGACGGGTACTCGGTTCTCCCCGAAATCTTCGGCGCGGAAGCGGTCGCGGCGGCGCTCGCGGAGTGGGACGAAGTTACGCGCGCGAACGCGGACAACGCGGCGCTACTCGCGGGCGAAGCTGGTCCCGCCTACGGCGCGCGGAACTTGCTCGACCTGTGGCCGCGGGTCGTGGAGTTGCTACGCGTCGAACCGCTCCGCGCGGCGCTACTTCGCGTACTCGGTGCGGACGCGGGCGTGGTGCGTGCGCTGTACTTCGACAAGCCGCCGGGGCACTCGTGGGCGCTGCCGTGGCACAAGGATTACAGTGTCGCAGTGAAGGCAGCGGGGCCGCTCGGGGCGTTCACGAAACCCACCGTGAAGGCCGGCGTGCCGCACGTCATCGCCCCGCAAGCGGTGCTGGACCGGATGCTGACGGTTCGCATTCACCTCGACGATATGACGCCGGAGAACGGGCCGCTCCGCGTGGTCCCCGGTTCGCACCGCTATTACGACCAGCGCAACGACGAGCCGCGCCAACCGGTGACGCTCCACTGCCGCGCCGGGGACGTGCTTCTGATGCGCCCGTTGGTGACGCACGCGAGCGGACACAGCAAGCCCGACGCCGCGCTGCACCGGCGGATCGTACATCTCGAATGCGCCGCCGACGCGGCGCTGCCGGACGGGTACGAATGGAAGTGGTTGGAGCAAATCTGCGAAGAAGGAAGAGCCGCAGATGACGCAGAAGAACGCAGATAAAACAGAGGACGAAATCTGTTCTTGAAAAGCACTCTTGGCTTTAATCTGCGTCGTTTTGCGTCATCTGCGGCTCTTCATCCTCGGTGGTCTGCGTTACTTCTTTTTCTTCTTCGGCTTCTCTTCGGCCTCGCTCTTCTTCTCGGTCTTCTCTTTCGCCACGGGCTTCGCCTTCGGTGCGGCCGGCGCCGGCACGCCCGGCGCCGGAGCCACCACGAACCCGGCCGCCTTCAGTGGGGCGACGAGTTGCTCCGCCTCCGCACGCGCCTCCGGCCCGTCCACACGCGCCAGTGCGATCACCGCGTACCAGTACCGCTCGCGGTCGCGCGGGGAGAGCGTGTCCGGGTCGGCGCCGACCTCGCGCCCGAGTTCGGGGTCGTAGCGCAGTGCCTTCAGCAGGTTGGCGAGTTCGCGCCAGGTGATGCCGGACGACACCCTCGTTCCGTCCGGCGAGCTGATCGTGCGGCCGATCGCGATGTGGAGCAGCCCGCGGAACCGGCCGACTGCCAGTCCCGCAGTGCGGGCCTCCTCCAGCAACTCGCGGATACTGTCCATTCCGTGACCTCGTACCCGGCTTTCAACCGGCTCCGCGCCCGGCACCGTGATCCGGGCGACCCCCGGAACGACGCTCGGCGGCACCGTCGGATACACTTCGCCCATTTTACCAGCCCACTGATGTTATACCCAAAGCTGCTATCCCGCCGCATCTTTTCGTCGCGACGGAACGGAATGTTGAAGGCGCGGTTGAAGATACTTCAGCATTTCCCGACCGCGCCGCGTTACAACCCGCTGCGCGGGTGGCGGTTAGTTCGGCAACGCGGCTCGCAACCGTCGGGCGATTTGTTCCGGGTCGTCCGCGGTCGAGATCGCCGAACTCACCGCGACCCGCGTCGCGCCCGCGGCGACCACCTCGGCCACGTTCGCGACGCCAATGCCGCCGAGCGCGAACGCGGGCAGCGACGACTCGGCGCTCGCGGCCCGCACGAACTCCAAACCGGGAAAGTGGTCGAACGACTTCGTGCGCGACGGGAACGTCGGGCCGAGGCCGACGTAGTCGGCGCCGTCGAGGATCGCGGCGCGGAATTGTTCGAGCGTGTGCGCGCTCACGCCAATGAGTAAGTCCGGGCCGACGATCCGGCGGGCGTCCTTCACGCTCATGTCGTCTTGCCCCAGGTGAACGCCGTCGGCCTCGCACAGCCGCGCGATGTCCGGGCGGTCGTTTACGACGAACAGCGCGCCGGCCGCGCGAGTCCAGTTGCGGACGTTCCGCGCGAGTTCGATCAGTTCGCGGTCCGGCAACTCTTTTTCGCGAAGCTGGAACACGTCCGCGCCGCCGCGCGCGGCCTCG
>CANLGS010000430.1 GCA_947490035.1 Gemmataceae bacterium | reverse complement strand
TCGTTCCCGGCGACCAGATCACGATGGACCTGCCGGACTCGGTCAGCGGCAAGGAGGCGAAGCTGAAAATCAGTGCGCTGACGTGGGACGAACTGCCGGCCCGCGCCGCGGTCGTGGCCGCGGAGCGCGACCAACTGGTCGCCCAGCGGGACGCGCGCCAGGCCGAGATCGACGCCCTCCCCGACCCCACCGCTCGCGCCTACGGGCAGGCCGAGATGCGCGGCTACAAGTACCTGATCGACGCGAAGAGCCGCCAGGTGCGCAACCTCCAGGCTGAGGTCCACGCGCGCCCCGCGCTGGCGGTGAGCTGCCTCGTGTTCGCGCTCATCGGCTGCCCGGTCGGCATCTGGGCCAACCGCTCCGACTACCTCAGCACGTTCGTCGTCTGCTTCATCCCGACCCTGATCGTCTACTACCCTTTGCTGCTGGCCGGCACCGACATGGGCAAGACCGGCAAGTTGCCGCTCGTGGTCGGGTGCTGGGCCGCCGACGCCGTGATGGGCACCGTCGCGGTGCTGCTGACGTGGCGGCTACTGCGGAGGTAAGGGTAGAAGAGCCGGGGGCGGCGTTGGTAGGTGCCGCGAGCCGAGCGGCACGGCCGCCCAACGCGGATCGCTTCCACGGCGTCCGTTTCGACTCAACGCGGGTTCGCCCGTGCCGTCGGAGTAGGTGCCGCGAGCCGAGCGGCACGGCCGCCCAACGCGGATCGCTTCCACGGCGTCCGTGTGGCCCACACGCAGGTTCGCCCGTGCCGCTCGGCTCGCGGCACCTACCAACCGCACCCCCGGTGCTCGCCTCTACTTCTTCGGCGGGAACGCGATCGCGTTCACCAGTTCGCGGTCGCGGGCGCCGACCGCCTTCACCTTGTCCGGCTTCATCGCGAACGTGACCGCTGCCTGATCGCCCAGTGGCCCGGCGACCAAATTGAAGCTCTGCACCACGGGCAGTTCGTCCATCTTACCTTCGGCCGCGATGCGGTACGTCCAGCGCCCGTCCGGCGACGCGGTCTCGGCGTCTTCGAGCACGCGCGACACCGTCCAGCCGGCCGAGTTGTTCACCGCCTTCTTGAACTCGTCGGCCGGGGTGTGCTTGCCCGCGTCGGTCTTCTTCCACGCGACCACCGTCGCCTGCGCGATGAACTCGCCCTTGTCCAACAGGCGGAGGATCAGGTGCTGATCGGTCTGCCCGGTGACGTGCCAGTCACGCGGGTACACGAGCGCGTAGCGCCCCTTCGGGTCGGCGTGACGGAGGAACGTCATCGCGACCGGAACCTCGCCCTTCGGCACGGCCGCGAGCGCGACATCGGTCAGTTCCTTCGGCGCTTGCGCGAGCACCTCGCGCTTGAGCACGACGGTCGCTTCCAACTGCGACGCGGGCGCGACCGGCCCTTGCTCGCGGTCGTCCTTCTGCTTCCACGTAAGCGCGGTAATGCGCTTCGCGTTGGTGTCGAACGTGCCGGTCGCGGTGACGGCGAGCGTGACCTTCGCGCCGTGTTCGATGCCCTCCGCGGTCCCTTCGATGGTGAAGGTCGCGAGTCCGTTGGCAGCGGCGGTAAGTTTCCCCGTGAGGCCGTTCTTGACGAGGCCGTCGAACGAACACGCGGCCTGCGCCGCGGCCGGGGTGACGATCCAGGTGTCGCCGACGTTCACCGCCTTGCCGGGGAGCAGCCCCGCGAGGCACTGCGGGTTGAAGTGTTCGGTGACGAGGTCGAGTTCGTCGCGGGTAAGCGGCCCGGCCAGCGCGAAGCAGAACGCGCCGTCCGAGTTGCGCAGCGCGACGATCAGCGAGCGGTCATTCGGTAGCGCGCGGTCGGACTTGTCACCGCCGACGACGGCGGACGCGGCGGCGCCGTCGTAGTGCCGCGCGGAGCGGGCGGGCAACCCGTCGGCAGCCGCGGCGAGCGTGCGCTCGGCGAACACGTGCCGCGCCTTGGCCGCGAGCGTGATGAACTCCTTCCGGCCCTCCTGCGTGACGATCAGTTTGCCGGACAGGTCGAGTTCGACGCTGTACCGGGCGCAGTCGCCCGCGGCGGGCGCTTCGGCGAGCGTGACTTGCGCGTGCGCGAACGGCGCGGTGGCGACGAGAGCGATCAGGGTAGCGATGGCATGGCGCATCGGCTTCTCCGTGCGGGGACGGACAGAAGCACGCGTGATACGCAAAAAGGAGGGTAAGGGTCAAGGCGAAGAAGCCGCTCGCGGCCTCGCAAGTCTCGCCATCGGGGCGCTTGCGAAGCCGCGAGCGGCTTTGAATTCACCCGATCTCCATCACCACGCGGAAGCCGATGGTCTCGGCGGCGGTGTCCGGGGAGTGGCCGCGGCGGGCGGCGCTGCGGCACTCGATCGCGGGCAGGTTCCAGCAGCCGCCGCGGACCACGCGCAACTGGCCGTGCTTCGGGCCGTGCGGGTCTTCCGGCGGGCTGTCGAAGTAGTAGTACTCGTCGAACCAGTCGTTCACCCACTCCTGCACGTTGCCGTGCATGTCGTGGAGGCCGAACGCGTTGGCGGGGAACTGGCCGACCGGGCACGTGCCCTTGCCCGACTGCTTGTGGCCGGACGTGCCGAACAGCGCGTCCTTGCCGGTGATCTTTTCGCCGCACGCGAAGACGGTGCCGGCCCGGCACGCGTACTCCCACTCCGCTTCCGTCGGGAGCCGATAGGTGCGGCGGTGGGCGGCCTCGTTCGGAATCTGCGCGAGCTTCTCGCAGAACCGAAACGCCTGGTCCCAAGTCAGGTGTTCGGCCGGGTGTTCGGGGCCGCCGCCGCGGGTGCGGGTGAACTTGCTCGGGTTCTTGCCCTTCACCGCCTCGTACTGCGCCTGCGTGACGGGCATCACGGCCAGGTAGAACGGCCGCGCGATCTTGACGACGTGGACCGGTCCTTCGGAGGGGCGGCCGGAGGCGTCGTCGCCCATGCGGAAGGTGCCGGCGGGGACGCGCGCGAACGTCATGCCGACGGAGTTCTTGGCCTGTCGGACGGAGCCGCCGGAGGAGGACGCGCCGGGGCCGCCGGCGGTGAGCGGCGCGCCGCCGACAGCGGCCAGCATCGCGGCGGCGGAATTGGCCGCGGCCTCGGCGCCGTAATCCTTCCCGCGACCGGTCGTCGTGGGCGTGTGGAACGCGGAACTGGGGTTCTTCAGCGAGAGCAGTTTGGACCCGTCCGGGCCGGCCGGGTCGGGCGGCGCGACGGTCACGGCGGCGAGCGCCTCCACCAGCGCCGCCGCGTTCTTGGGCCGCTTGTCGGCGCGCGTGTTCAGGCACGCTTGCAGCACGCGCGCCTGCGAGTCCGTGAACCCGGCCGGGCGCAACTCCTCGACCCAGTCGCCGCCGAACGGGGTGGCGACCGCCGGGTCGCGCTTGAGCAACTGGTACCAGATGACGCCGATCGCGTGGACGTCGTCGGTCGGGGCCGGCGGCTCCTTCTTCGTCTGCTGCGGGGACGCGTACAGGCCCGTGGCGGCGCCGCGCTGGGCCAGGCGCTGCTGCTCGCCGCGATGCCCACCCTTCGCGAGTTCGAGTCCGCGCGCGCTCTCGATCTGCCCCCAGCCGAAGTCGGTCACCCACATGGTGAACTTGCCGCCCTCGGTCGGGTGCAGCAGCACGTTGCTCGGCTTGAGGTCGTGGTGGATCACGCCCTTCTCGTGCGCCCGCGCGACGATGGACGCGAGCCGCCGGATCAGTTTCAGCGCCGCTTCTGGCTTGGCCCCGTCGTAGCGCCACTTCCAGTCGAACATCAGCCCGGCGAGGTCGTAGCCGGTCACGAACGGCGCTTCGAGGCACGGCGGGTCGGTTTCCAGGTACACCGACCGCAGCGGCAGCACGCCGGCCACCTCGTTCAGGTCGAACGCGCGGGTGAACAGTTCGGTGCCGGCCTTCACGCGGTCGCGCGACTCGGCGTCGATGACGAACTTGAGCGCGGCGGGCGACAGGTCCGGGCGGTCCGCGTCCTCGCCGCGCCACACCTCGGAGTTCTGGCCCAGGCCGCGGAGTTCGGTGAGGGTCCAGTTGTCGAGGCCGGCGGGCCGGTCGCCGGGGCGGAACCGCGGGACCCGCGGCGGCAGGAGCCACGCGAACTCTTCCGGCTTGCCGGGCACGTACTTCTCCGGGGCCGTGTGGCCGTCGGGGTCCGACGGGCGGCGCAGCGTCTGCCGCACCGTCACCGGCAGCGCGCGGAGGTAGTCGGTGAGTTCGACGCGGGGGACGGAGTGCGAGGCCACGAGTTCGGTGACGAGTTCGCCGAGCCGCCGCTCGTACTCGCGGGCCTCGACGGCGGCGCAGTCGGCGACGGCGCCGCGCAGGTCGCCGCCGGGTAACTTGCGGTGCGAGAGGTCGAACGCGGTCCGCGCGACATCGGGCAGCACGTTCGCGAACGGCATCTGACCCTGGAGAGCCTTGCGGCCCTTTTCGCAGAGCGCTTGACCGACGCATTCCAACAGAGCCTGCAGTCGCGGCATGGCGACGCCTCGGAACGGGAGAGGATTTCGACAGAAAAGTGCGAGTATGTTGTGGAGTGTAAGCGACTCGCGGCCGGTTCACAAGACCTACCCCGAACCTTTGTCAGGCCCCAATAGAAATGTCCTCAGTTTGTCCCCAATAGAAATGTCCGCTTTCCTGGGGTCTTCACTTGAGCCCTTTGAACGGTTTCCGCCACGGATGATTTTCGTCTGGGCGTGTCCGTTGTTCGGTGCTCTTGGCGGATTTGC
>CANLGS010000429.1 GCA_947490035.1 Gemmataceae bacterium | reverse complement strand
GGACCACGGTCGCGACCGCGTACACCCACCGCTTGCGCTTCGGCGGCGGTTCCGGCGCCGGCACGGGGGCGGTCGTGGGCGCCGCGCGCGGCGTCGCGATGGGAAGCCCGGCCGAACTGAACGCGCCGTCGAGGCACGGCAGCGCGTCGATGCGGGCGATGAGTTCGGCGTAGTTCTCAGGCCGGTCGCGGGCGTCCGGGGCCGTCATCGCCGCCACCAGATCGGCCGTTTCCTCGGAGAACGGCGCCGGCAGCCGCGCGGGCGGCGCGGCCTTCTGGGCCATCACGTCGAGCACGGTCCGGCCGTCGAACGGGATCTTGCCGGTGAGGACGTGCTGAACGGTGACGCCGAGGCTGTAGATGTCGGCCCGCACGTCCACCGGGCCGCCGCGGAACTGCTCCGGGGCCATGTACACCGGCGTCCCCAGGATGACGCCCGCGGCCGTCTGCGTCGGGTCGGACTCGTCCGGCCCGCGCTGCGTCAGGGCGAGGCCGAAGTCGGTCACCTTGACCATCGGCACCCCGGACGGGAGCGGGAACCCGGTCGGCGGCGGCACCAGGAACAGGTTCGCCGGCTTCACGTCGCGGTGAATGACGCCGTGTTGGGAGGCGTGGTCGAGCGCGGCGGCCGTCTGCCGGGCGACCAGCCAGGCGGTGCGCTCGTCGAGCGGGCCGGCGCGGAGGAGGCGGTCGCCGAGGTCTTCGCCGTCGAGCAACTCCATCGCGAAGTACGCGCGCCCGTCGGTGTGGCCGCAGTCGTACACGGCGACGATGTTGGGGTGCTGCAACCGGGCCAGCGACACCGCCTCCTGGTCGAAGCGGGCGAGCACGTCGGCGCTCGCGTTCTGCGCCATCCGCACCGTCTTCAGGGCGACGACGCGGTTCAACTTCTTCTGCAGGGCGCGGTACACGATCCCGCAGGCGCCGGTGCCGAGCGTCCCTTGCAGGTCGTAGCCGGGGACGACATCCAGGGGCGAGATTTCCGACTCCGCCGGCGACGAGTCGGTCGGGCTACTGGCGGAGATGACCGTTTCGACGAGGGGCCGCCGGGTCGCGGGGACGACCGTCGAGCCGGGTCCGGGCGTGCGCGCCGCCGGCGGGAACACCAGCCCCGGCACGCTCGCCGCCGGAACCCACGTCGCGCGGTCCGAGCTGACGCGGTCGGTGGGTTGCAGCAACCCGTCGGCCGCGCAGGCGCGCAGGTCGGCGTCGGAGAGCGGGCCGTCGGTGCGGCCGGCCGCGTCGATGTACCACTCGCGCGCCGCGCGGGTGGGCGTCCCGGTCGTTCCGCGGGCCGTGTCCGTTGGGTCGGTCATTGTTGCGCGTTCAGTTTGTCCAACCGGGTCAGCAGCGACGGCACCGACGGCCGGTCGCTGGTGCTCTCGCCGACGAAGGCGAACACCGCGTTCCCCTTCTTGTCGAGAATGTACGTCGAGGGTTTCGCCAACTGCCCCTCGATACCGAGTGCGTTCACCGCCTTCGAGTCCGTATCGAGGAGCAGCGGGAACGGCACCTTCGGGTTCTCACCGACGCCGTCCACCTTCCCGTCCTGAAGGAACTGGGGCAACTTGTCCTTCGCCCCCGGGAAGACCATCAGGATTTCCGTCTGCCGCTTCTCGAATTCCTTGTAGTTGGCGGTCAGCGCGTTCACCTGGGCGAGGCAACCAGGGCAGAAGATGCCGCCGGGCGACGGCGGCATCCCCTTGACCACCACCAGTACCACGTTCTTGCCGCGGTACGTCGCGAGATCGACCGCGGTGCCGTCCTTATCGACGAACTTGAGCGGAATCTGGTTGCCGGAGACGGCTCGGTTCGCCTCCTTGTCATGGAACTTGGCCGCCTCTTGCTTGAGTTGTTCCGCGGTCGGCTTCCCGTAGTTCGGCGCCGGTCCCGGCTTGTACTCCGGCGGCCCGCACCCCGCGAGCGCGGCGAGCAGCGCGAACATGGCGACGGCGGTGAGGTAGCGCATATCGACCCCGGAACAGTGAACAACCCTGCTCTCTTCATATACGCTGTTGACGGGCGAACGGCTTCCGCGACCGGCGGCGCCATCCTAAACGGCGCCGCGTGCCGGCGGAAGCCGGGTTTTCAGCTCAGCGGAATTGTCGGCCAGGAACGCGTCGATCTCCGCGGGCGTCGGCGGCAGACCGATGAGGTCGAAGGTCGCCCGGCGGAGGAGTACTCGCTTGTCGGCTTGCGCGGCGGGTGCGATATGCTTCGCTTCCAACCACGCGAGGCTGAAGCGATCAACAGGAGCGGGGGCCAGAGCGTGTCGCGAACGTCGGGCAAGGCCACAGCCTCGACCGGTTGAAACGACCAGAATTGTCGTTGTCGGTGATCGTGAACCGGCCGATTACGAGACAGGTGCCCGTGCGCGTCGTTGACCGCCTTGAACCGGTCCAAATCCAGGAGCAGCACCGACAGCGGGCGGGCGTGCCGCGCCGCCCGCGCCGCCTCGCGCCCGAGGAACTCGTCGAGCGCGCGGCGGTTGGGCAGTCGGGTGAGCGCGTCCTGGATGGTCAGCCGGTAGATCTCCTCGTGGTACTCGGCCTCGACGTTGCCGCCGGCCAGGTACCGGTAGATGACGCCGCCGACCCGCAGGTAGTCGCCGTCCCGCAGCGCGCGGGCGTTGCCGGCCGGGTGGTCGTTGACCCGGGTGCCGTTGGTGCTGCCCAGGTCCGCGACGACGTGCGAGCCGTCGGCGAACTCGATCCGGGCGTGGCGGCGGGAGACGGAGTCGTCGTCGAGGCGGAGGTCGCAGTCTTCTGCCCGGCCGATCTGGGCCGGTCGGAAGTCCAGGAAGTGTCGGCTGCCGAGCCGCGGCCTGGTCGGGTAGATGTGGACGAGACAGGCCGGGCGCTCCGTCGGCCCCGACGGTGCGGCCTTGCGGAGAGACAGTCTGGTGTCGCCGGGGGATTCCAACTGGGTCACGCGCCACCTCCGTGTCGGGGACCAAGTTTGCAACCCCGAAGCGGGCGGGTCAAGCGGCCGGCCCGCCGGCGTCGATTTCGAGTTGTGGGCGGGGCGGAATTACGCCCGGCTGTCGCACGCGGGCCTCAAAACTCGGCGCGGCAGAGGTGGCGCGGACGCGGCCCCGGTACGGGGTGGCGCCGGTCGCGGGTGTACACGCCGGTTCGCGCCTCTACAATTGGGGAGCAGCGGGCCGATGAATTGGTCCGATTCGTCCCTTCGGTTGCCCCGCGAGCGTGCCATGACCGATACCGAACAGCGGTTGCTCGACATCCTCAAGCAGCGGTCGTTCAAGCGGGCCGCGCCGGGCGAGTCGTTCACGCTCACGTCCGGCGAGAAGAGCGAGTACTTCATCGACGGCAAGATGACTGCGGTTTCCTCCGCGGGTGCCGAACTCATCGGCGAAGTGCTCTACGAGTGGACGAAAGACCTGGGCATCGACGCCATCGGCGGGTTGCAGGTCGGCGCGGTGCCGCTCGTCACGTCCGCGGTCATCAGCTACGCGCGCCACGGTCGCCCCATTGAAGGGTTCTGGGTGCGCGAAGAGGTGAAGTCTCACGGCACGAAGAAGCAGATCGAGGGCGGGCTGAAACCGGGGATGCGAGTCGTCATCGTGGACGACGTGTTCACGCGGGGCGGGTCCGCTCTCAAGGCGACGCAAGCCGCCCGCGAATTCGGCTGCGAGGTCGTTCTCGTGTTGGCGCTGGTGGACCGACTTCGCGGCGCGCGGGCGCTGTTCCGCGAGCACGGCATCGAGAACTACGAACGCGTCTTCACCATCCGGCAGTTCGGGATCGACGTACCCGACGACATCGAGACCGCGACGCACTGACCCGGCGTTCACGCCGTCGGCGGCGGAGACTCTACGATGACACCCGAATGGCGGCGCTGGGTTGCCGAGAATGTGCTGCTCCGCGTCGAACCGCGCGCCCTCGTGGAGGTGTTGTGCAAAAACGGCTTCAGTCCTGAAACCGCCGTCCGCGAGATTCATGAGGTGCAACCCCAACGAGCGCTGAAATGCAAGTGGTCATTCCGTGACCACCCAGAATGCCAGAATGCCAGAATGCCAGTGTCTTGCATTTGGGCTTCTGGGTCGCCACCCCGCCACTTTTCGCGCCGGGGCGAGGAACTCGTGCCGGGAGTATCACTTCGCGTGATTCGATTACAGTTTGGAACATCCGAGCGGTTTGCGCTTGTCGTCCTCGTCCGCGCCAAAACTGAGGTCGTCTCCCATGTCGCGCCTGCTGCTGGTATTTGTGCTCGGTCTCGGCGTGGGTTTACCGGCCAGCGCGGACGGTGAATTGCCACAGGCGCCGCCGCCCCGGCGCATCCCCGTCGAGGAACTGGTGTAGCAGTTGGGTATCGGCCCCGTCGCACAGCGCGAAGCGGCCGAGCGGCGGCTCAGCGCACTTGCGCTGGAGCCGCCGGCCGAGGTACTGGCGGCGCTCAAGTCGTCCAGCCTCGACGCGCGGGACCGGGCGGCGCGAATCGTCCAGGCGATGCGATGGAACGTGGCGACCACGAGACTGCCGCGTGGGCTGCGCTTCGCGGAGCAAGGTCGCGTCGATCTGTTCGTGGCTGCGACCGCTGCTTGGAACCTGAAGGTGGACGACGACCGGTTGTGGGAACCGGCCGTGGACCTCGGGCGAGTGCTTATCGGCAAAGCGGACATGCAGAAGGACCGTAAACCCCACAATTGCCCATCATCGTTCCGCGACTATGCCACTTACAAGCGGCTGATACTACTGCT
>CANLGS010000428.1 GCA_947490035.1 Gemmataceae bacterium | reverse complement strand
GGCCCGTGCCGCTCGGCAAGCGGCACCTACTCGGAGACCTCCGGCCCTGTGACGAGGAAGATATCACTTTCGGGTTCGGGCTGTTCGAGGCCCAACCCGCGATGCCGGATCAATTCAAGGATCGCCAGGAAGATGCCGATCAGCCGCGCCTTGAAGTGCGGCGGCGGGAAGGCGTCGCGGAACGGCAGGCGCCCGCCGGCCGCGGCCACGCGGTCCTTCAACTGTGCTTCGTAGACGTGCTGCGGCGTGTCGTCCACCGCGATCGTCGCCGGCTGGAGCGACTGCGTTTCGCGCATGAGCCGCGCGAACGCGCTGACCAAATCCCACAACTCAACGGGGCGCACTTTGGGTTCGCGCGCGGCAGTCGGTTCGGGCGGCTCCTGGCGCGCGAGTCGCGTCCCGGCGGCTTCCGCTTTTGCTTCGAGCGCCGCCGCAGCGTCCTTGAACTTGCGGTATTCGAGCAACTGCCGCACGAGTTCGCGCCGCGGGTCCGGCTGGTCGTCGTTCGCGAACTGCGCGTCGGCCGGGAGCAGCGTCCGGCTCTTGATCTCCATGAGCGTCGCGGCCATCACCAGGAACTCGCCCGCGAACTCGATGTCCAAATCCTTGACCGCGAGAACGTAGCCGAGGAACTGGTCGGCGAGTGTGGCGATGGGGATGTCGAGAACGTCCACCTCGTTCCGCTTGACGAGGTAAAGCAGGAGGTCGAGGGGGCCGTGGAAAACCGGGAGTGTGACGCAGTGTGGCATGGCAGAGCAGTATAACGCGGCGCGCGGCGAAGGGTAGGTCACTCAACTTCCCCCACAAGTGTCGCTTTTTCCACAATTGCTCTTTTTATTTCGCGCACACAACGTATTATTCCCTTGACGGATGGCGGTTGCCATTCGCTCAGGAGCTACGAACCGCTTTGCTGCTATTTTGCTTCGCACTTCTTGGTCTTTCGACTCTGAGCTACCCTCACAGCCTCCAAGACAGTCAAGCTAGCCCCAGTGCAGAGTTCGCAGAGGAACTGCGGTGTCCGGTCGTTTCGCGCGACAATCGCGAATGACCGTCTACCTGCTGCTACTCGTCAGTCCCTGTCTCCCGCGCGGGGGTTCCGCGCAGCGTTCTATCGGGCCGACGGCCCAAGAAGTGAATGAACATGGCGAAGAAGTTGTACGTCGGGAACATCTCGTTCCAGACCACCAGCGACGATCTGGTGCAGGCGTTCTCTCAGTACGGTACCGTGCTGGGCGCGCAAATCGTCAGCGACCGCGAAACCGGCCGCAGCCGCGGGTTCGCGTTCGTCGAGATGCACGACGGCGGTGACGAAGCCATCGCGGCCCTCAACGGCGCCCAGCTCGGCGGCCGCACCCTGACCGTGAACGAGGCCAAGCCCCGCGAAGAGCGTCCCCGCACCGGCGGCGGCGGCGGTGGTGGCGGCTACGGCGGTGGTGGCGGCGGTCGCAGCAGCGGTGGCGGCGGCGGTGGTTACGGCGGTGGTGGCCGCAGCGGTGGCGGCCGCTACTAAGCGATTGGGAAAATGCGGCGTGCAAACCGCATTGTTTCCGAATCTGTACTACGATAACATTAACTGCCGGGGGCCGACGCTCACTGGCTACTGACTTCTCTCGTGCCGCGTGGGTCGTGTAGTCCACGACCTATTGCTGGGCGGGTGTCACCGACGGGACCAAGGGGATTGATTCCCTTTCGCCCGCGGAACCGATACTCGCGTCGCGGTAGATAGTCAGTAGTCGGCGAGCGTCGGCCCCCGGTACGTTTACAGGGGCTTTCTTTTCTCCCCGCGCCAGGTTACGCTCTTCACGTCTCCTACTCACTTCGGGAATCCCACCATGCTGAAACGAATTGCGCTGCTCGCGTCTGTCGGTGTTGCGTTCGCTCTCGTCGTGTACGCCTCCGCGGACAAGAAAGACGAGCCGAAACAACTGCCCGTCCCCAAGATGAAGTTCAACGACGTGAAGGAGATCGCGCCCGGCGTGTTCTTCCGCTACTCGTCCATTTCGGCCAACGACAAGAAGATTCCGTTCGGCGGCAGCAATCACACCTGGATCGTCTTCAAAGATTACGTCGTCGTCATCGACGCGAACTTCCCGAAGGAAGCCGCGGACGTGATCGCGGACATCAAGAAGACCACCAAGCTGCCGATCAAGTACGTGCTCGACACGCACCACCACGGCGACCACGCTTACGGCAACACCATCTGGGCGAAGGAAGGCGCGAAGATCGTCGCGCACAAGAACGCCGCGCGGTTGCTGAAGGTGAGCGGCCCGAAGGGGTGGGAGGACGCTGCGAAGGAGCGCAAGGACATCAAGGACAACGAACTCAAGCAGGTGGACATCACGTTCGACGACAAGTACGAGTTGAAGGACGACACGCAGCACGTCATCTTCATGCACTTCGGGCACAGCCACACGGCCGGCGATTCGAGCGCGTACCTGCCGAAGCACAAGATTCTGTGTACCGGCGACGCGTGCGTGAACGGCGCGTTCAACTACATGGGGCACGCCAACTCCGCGAGCTGGATCAAGTGTCTCGACGCGATGGACAAGTTGGAGATCGATCTTGTCTGCCCCGGTCACGGGAAGGTGTCGCGTAAAGACCTGTTCGCGCTGGAGAAGAAGTACTTCACCGAACTGCGCGCGGCGGTGCAGAAAGGCATCGACGCGAAGAAGTCGGTTGAGGACATTACGAAGGGTCTGGACTTCCCGTGGTATAAGGAGTGGACCGGCGTGAACGTGGCTGAGACCGACATGAACAAAGACAACGTGAAGCACGTTTACAACGAACTGATGGGCAAGGTCGATCACGACCGCCTCGGCGCGGCGCCAGGCGCGAGTGGTTTCGCGCGGCGCTGATGGTCCCAGCGTCGCCCGCCAAGAACCCAGGGCGTTGCCCGGGGCTGAGGAGTGTCACCCTTCCGGGTGAAATGCAGTCGAAGACTGCGCCTCCTCAGCCCCGGGCAACGCCCGGGGTTCTTGGCGGCGCGGGTCACTTTGCCTCTGGCGCCGCGCGGCCGATCGTGTCGAGCAACAACTTCATGTCGAAGCCGGTCTCGCGCTTCAGCCGGCCGGTCTTGTCCTTCTCGATGTCGTTGGGGTGGTGCGTGCAGATCAGCGGCACCCCGCGATACTGATGAACCTTGCCGCGTAACTCCGTCAGCGTCGCGTTCTGCCCGGTCAACAGCCTCGACACGAACTCGCCCAGCGCGAAGATGTGTTTCGGCCTCACCGCGTCGAACTGACGGCGGAAGAAGTCGCGACAGTTGGCGCATTCCGCGTTGGTGGGCGTGCGGTTCTTCGGCGGCCGGCACTTGATGGCGTTGAAGAGGTACACGCGATCGTGTGTGTACCCGCACGCGCCGATGATCCGGCCGAGTAGATCGCCACCCTTGCCGACGAACGGTTCGCCCTGTGCGTCCTCGTCGGAGCCTGGCGCATCTCCAATGAACGCGATCTCCGCTTCGAGCGGCCCGGAGCCGAACACCGTCTGCAAGCGGGTGGCGAACAGCTCGCTGCATTTGTTGCACGCGGCCACTTCGGTGCGCAGCACTTCGAGTTCGCGCAGACGAGTCTCGAAGGGGTCAGGCTCTGGTTCTGGCGCGGGCGCAACGACGACAGGGTTAGCCGCGACCCGAAGGGGCGCGCGCACGACAACCTCGCCGCGCGGCACGAACAACACCCCTGCGGCGGAGAGCGATTCGAGGTGCGCCCGCACCTGCTGAACGAGATCGATTGAGCCGTCGGCCATGCGACCACCTGCGTTTTCGTTCGTAGTGACCAGCTTTAGCCGGTCTGCCTTTGGCTTTGTGGCACAGACATTCCTGTCTGTGCGTCTTCTTTGGTCCCGACGTAAGGAGGGGCCGACATCACCCGTGAGACCTCACGGATTGGAGGGGCGATTGCTCGCTTCGCTCGAACCGCCAAAGACGATGCACAGACAGGAATGTCTGTGCCACAAAGCCAAAGGCAGACCGGCTGAAGCCGGTCACTACGAACCGTCTTCACGCGTTGCCCAACAGTACCTGAAGCACTCACTTGCCATCAATGTCGGGGTCACCGGTGCGGCACGCGTCGAGCAGGTCCGCGTTCGTGCAACCGGCCTCCTGAAGCGCGTCGGCGAGGATGGGGAAGGCGTCCGTGTGGCCCGCGTCGCGGATCGAAAGGGCGAGGTCACGGGCCGTGTGGTTGTTCGACGCGAGCCAGAGCTTGACGTGTTCGTGTGCAGGGGGTTGCTTCTCTCTGACGCAATGCCGGTCGAACTCAATTGGATGCGGTGCAGACGCTTCAGGTTTAATTACCTGCCAAGCACGCAATTCCTGCCCCCAGTCCTCAGCCTCATCTGGATCAGGTCGGTAGCGATTGTAGATCCACTGCAAGAAGTCGGGGAAAGAATCACCGATTGGCGTAATGTCCGCGCTCTTGTCAATGGAATAAACACGGTATTCACCTTCGGCCGCATCAGTGACTTCGCTCGGATCGAACACGAACTGCTCGTACCCGCTGTCCTGGGCAAACATCACCATCCGCGCGAAGAGAGGCGGCGGCGATTCGGGGAGGTTCCAGTATTCATGGGCCTTCGTGCGAAAATAACGCGATGTGCCAAGCACGCTCCAATCACTGCCTGGGGTGTCGCGCAGCGGCAACAGGCTAGGCAGGATGAACAGATGCCCGTCCAGGCCGAACCGTTCTGCAAATGCGCGGTAACTCGGTGGAAACTTGAAGTCCAAG
>CANLGS010000427.1 GCA_947490035.1 Gemmataceae bacterium | reverse complement strand
GAGCAAGGAGCGGTAGGCGTAGGAACTCGCGCACCGCCTCGCCCCGATGCGCCCTTCGGCCCAGCGCCCGTCGTCGATCACGTGGTACGGCTGCATCGACGCAACCACGCCAAGTTCCTTGAACCGCTTGTAATCCTCCGTGCGCAGGTGCTGAACGTGTTCGATGCGGAAGCGGCGGTCGCGCGCGCCGTTCTGCTTCGCGACATCGGCGAAGAGGTCGAGCAACTTGGCGTTCGCCTGATCGCCGATGGCGTGGACGCAGACGTTCAACCCGGCTGTGTCCGCTCCCCGGATGTAACTGCGCATCGTGTCGGGTTCGGTGACGTACACGCCCGTGGTCTTGGCGTCGCTTGCGTAGGGGTCGAACATCTTCGCGGTGCTGCTGCCGAGCGAGCCGTCCATGAAGCCCTTCACGCCGCCGATGCGCACGAAGTCGTTGCCGAAGTTGGCCGCGACGCCCGCGTTCGCGAGTTCCTTGTACGCGGCAATCGGCCAGCGCAGGTCGAGCCGGCAGGTCAGTTTGCCGTCGCGTGCGAGTTGCTGGTAGATGCGGAACAGCTTGCGCCGCGTCTCGGCGGAGTTGCCGTCGAGGTCTTGCGCGCTGGTGACGCCGTTCTCGGCCGCGGCCTTCTGCGCCGCGAGGACCGCTTCGAGAATCTCCTCGTCGCCTGGTTCGGGGAGGAGCTTATCGACGAGTGACATCGCGTTGTCTTTGAGGACGCCGGACGGCGTCTTGCCGTCGGCGAGCCGGGCGATCACGCCGCCGGGCGGGTCTTTCGTGTCGGCCGTGATACCGGCGAGTTTGAGCGCGGCGGAGTTGGCGAGCGCCATGTGTCCGTCGTACCGGCGGATGAACACCGGCCGGTCCTTGACGTACTTATCGACGGTCGCGGCCGTAGGCAGTTCGCCCTTGAACGTGCGGTCGTGGTCCCACAACCCGCCGACGATCCAGCGCTCGCGCGACGTGTTCTTATCGAACGCGACGAGTCGTTTGCCGAACTCGGCTTCGTCCTTCGCGTCCTTCAAGTCAACGCGCGCCAGCGACAACCCGCCGCCGAGGAAGTGCAGGTGACTGTCGTAGAAGCCGGGGACGAGCCGCTGGCCCTTGAGATCAATGACCTTCGTGGTTACGCCCACGAGCGCCTTCACATCGGCGTCGGTGCCGAGCTTGATAACGCGGCCCCGCCACACCGCGACCGCCTGCGCGTCGGGGTGTTTGGCGTCGCCGGTCCACACCTTGCCATTGTGAACGACGAGGTCCGCGGCAACGACCGGCTCCGCGGAAGGTGCGAGCAGCGAAAGGAAGAGAAGAGAAGACATGGTTCACCACCGAAGAAAAAGAAGAAAGAGCCGCAGATGACGCAGACGGACGCGGATAAGATCGAAGACAGTTCTTAAAACATTCTCTGTCTTCGGTCGTATCCGCGTCCGTCTGCGTCATCTGCGGCTCTTTTCATTGCTCCGTAGCCCGCTCACACCACCTTGTCGGGCACCGCGAACCCCTTGCGGTACTTGCGCGTCAAGAGCGCGTTCGCCTCCGCGTCCTTGTTGAACGTCTCGGTCTTCGCGTCGAAGTCGAGCTTGCGGCCGACGCGCAGGTTCTTGCCGTCGAACTTGATGCCGCTGTCCTTGAGGTGTTCGCCCATCCGCTCCAGCGCGTCGGTGCCGGAGTCGTTGCCCGCGATCTTGCCCAGCTTCGCGTCGAACTCCGAATCCTTGCCCAGCCGGTAGCTGAGGTTGCCGAGGTGGCACAGCCCGCTGGAGTAGTGGCCGACCTCGATCTCGGCGTGCAGTTTCGCGCCGTCGCGCGAGCGCACGCAGTCGATGAAGTTGGCGAAGTGGTCGCCGCCGCGCGTCACGTCCGCTTTCACCTTCGGGATCGCTTCGCCGTCGGCCTTGCCCTTCGGGTAGAACTTGCCGCCGGCGACCACGCCCTCCTCGAAGTGCAGGATGTTCCCGACCGACTGGCCGCGGAACCCGGGCGACTTCAGCCCGCGCGTCTCGAAGATCAGTTGCGTTTCGCCGTAGTCGAACACGCTCACCAGCGCGTTCGGCGTCTCGCCCTGGTCGCCGTTCGCGTAGCGCCCGCCGAAGCTGATGACCGACTTCGGCCACGTCGCGCCGGGGATCAGCCAGCGGGCGATGTCCATCTGGTGAACGCCCTGGTTGCCCGCGTCGCCGTTGCCGAACTCCCAGAACCAGTGCCAGCGGTAGTGGACGAGGTTCTCGTGGTACGCTTGCTCTTGCGCCGGCCCGAGCCAGATGTTGAAGTCGAGGTCCGCGGGCGGGGCCTTCGCCGCCTTGGTGCCGATGTCGCCGCGGGTGCTGCCGCCAATGCCGCCGTCCTTGTAGCACAGGCCGCGCGACACGAGCAGCTTGCCGAGCTTGCCGGACTTGGCGAGCGCCGCGAGGTCTTCCCACGACTGCGTGCTGCGGCTCTGCGTGCCGTGCTGGACGATGCGCTTGTGCTTGCGCGCCATTTGCACCGCGATCCGGCCCTCGTGGATGTTGTGCGACATCGGCTTCTCGACGTACACGTCCTTGCCGGCCTCGCACGCCCAGATGGTCATGAGCGCGTGCCAGTGGTTCGGCGTCGCGATGGATACCGCGTTCAGCTCCTTGTCTTCGAGCGCCTTGCGGATGTCGGTGAGCGTGGTCGCCGCTGGCGCGCCCTTCTTGGCGATGGCGTCCGCGTGCTTCTTGTACGTGCCCTTGTGCGGGTCCACGAGGTACGCGATCTCGACGTTCTTCATGCCGAGGTAGGCGCCGACGTGCGACCCGCCGCGGCCGTTCAGGCCCGCGACCGCGATGCGGATGCGGTCGTTCGCGCCCATGACGCGGGCGGACGACTTGGTGCCGCCGATGGTGGCGGTCGCGGCGACAGCGAGCGAAGTTTGAAGGAACTTGCGGCGTGACACGCGACTCATGCGAGTTCTCCGGCAGCGAGGGAAGAGGAGGAGACGGATGCAACGATACCCGCGGGTCGCGCGCCGGAGAAGAAGAAAAGCGCCGCAGATGACGCAGACGGACGCAGATAAGACGAAAGACAGTTCTTAAAAACATCCTCTGTCTTGGTCTTGATCTGCGTCCGTCTGCGTCATCTGCGGCTCTTCTCTTTTTCTGCTGTCTGCTAAACTGCACGCATGAGCGCATCCGACAGCCGGTCCGAACTCGCGTCGAAGTACATCGACCAACTGCCGTACCCGCCGTACCCGGTGCAGGAGGAGGCGCTGCTCGCGTGGTTCACCGCCGAGCAGGGCGTGATGGTCTGCGCGCCGACCGGCACCGGCAAAACGCTCATCGCGCACGCGGCGCTCTTCGAGGCGCTGCACACGAACACCGTCGCGTACTACACCACGCCGCTGATCGCGCTCACCGAGCAGAAGTTCACCGAGATGCAGGCCGCCGCGGTGCGCTGGGGCTTCAAGGCCGAAGACGTGGGGCTGGTCACCGGCAACCGCCGCGTGAACCCGAACGCGCGTGTGCTGATCGTCGTCGCGGAGATTCTGCTGAACCGCCTGCTGCACGCCGACGGGTACGACTTCACGCAGACAAGCGCGGTGGTGATGGACGAGTTCCACAGCTTCGCCGACCCGGAACGCGGGATCGTGTGGGAATTGTCGCTGAACATGCTGCCGAAGCACGTCCGGTTGCTGCTGCTCTCCGCGACCGTCGGCAACGCGGTCGAGTTCACGAACTGGCTCGACCGCCAGCACGGGCGGCAGATCGAACTCGTCGAGGGCAAGGAGCGAAAGATTCCGCTGACGTACCGCTGGGTGCCGGATCAGTTCCTCAACGAACTGCTCGTGGACATCGCGAAAGGTGACGACGCGACGCGTAAAACCCCGGCGCTGGTCTTCGCGTTCAACCGCGACGAGTGCTGGAACATCGCCGAGCAACTGAAGGGTCTTGACCTGATGAACGCGGCGCAGAAATCGGCGCTGAATAAGGAGTGCGACAAGCTCGAATGGCCGCACGGCGTCGGGCCCAAGTTGAAGCAGATGCTGCGCCGCGGGGTCGGCGTTCACCACGCCGGGCTGCTGCCGAAGTACCGCCGCGTCGTGGAGGAGTTGTTCGAGAAGAAGCTGCTGTCGGTCGCGCTGTGTACGGAAACGCTCGCGTCCGGGATCAACCTCCCGGCGCGCTCGGTGGTTCTCACGTCGCTGGTGAAGGGGCCGTTCGGCAAGGAGAAGGTGATCGACCCCAGTTCCGCGCACCAGATTTTCGGGCGCGCCGGCCGCCCGCAGTATGACACCGAAGGCTACGTGTTCGTGTACCCGGAGGAGGACGACGTGCGCATCTTGCGGTGGAAGGCGCAGTTCGACCAGATACCGGAGAACACGAAAGACCCCGGCTTGCTGAAGGCGAAGAAGGCGCTGCTGAAGAAGAAGCCGTCGCGCAACTCGCAGAAGAAGTACTGGACCGAGGCGGACTTCGAGCGGTTGAAGAACGCCCCGGCGGGGCGCCTCTACAGCAAGGGACCGCTCCCGTGGCGGCTGCTCGCGTACCTGCTGAAAGTCTCGCCCGACGTGGAGAAGATTCGCAGCGTGGTCCGCAAGCGGTTGCTCGACCAGCCACGCATCGAAGCCGGGATGAAGCAGCTCACGCGAATGCTGGTCACGCTGCACGCGAACGGGTTTCTGGTTCTCGATCCGCCACCGCCGGTGCCAGAAGAAAACCCCTCCCCCCAACCCCCTCCCCGCAGCGGAGAGGGGGAGAAAGAAAAGAAGCCGACGCT
>CANLGS010000426.1 GCA_947490035.1 Gemmataceae bacterium | reverse complement strand
TACTCGCGGGCGTTGAACAACCCAAGCTCGACCGCCTGGTCGAGCTTGATGCGGTAACCGGCCTGTGCGGACTCCAGTGCTTTGAGGTAGTCCGCGGCCGGGTCGCCGGCGGTCGGGCCCGGCGCCTTCCCGACCGGGTTGTCGGGCAACTTGCCCGGATCGGGCAGTCGCGGGTCGGGCAACTTGCCCGGATCGGGCTGCTTCAAATCGGGCGGTTGCGGGACGGGCAGCGGCTGCACCGGCTGCGCCGGGGTCGTCGCGACCGCGGGGACGGTCTTGGCGTTCGGCTCGCTCTCGCCCGAGACGACGATCACGACCGGCGGGCGCAGTTCGGTGATGGCCGGTTGCCCGTCGCGCTCGCCGATGACTACCGGACCCTGCGGCCCGCGCTTCGACGCGACCCACGGCCCGATTTCCCCCGACGAGGCGGGCACGACCGCGGGCCGCGTTGCGGGCGGCAGCACGGTCGTGCGGTTGTCCGCGGGCTTGTCCGCGGGCGGGGCGTGGTGGCGCACGGCCGGGCGCTCGCCCTGCACCACCGTGGGCGAGGCCATCCACGTCGGCGCGGGCGGACCTACCTTCAGTGAAGGAAGGGAAGGTGGTTGCGGCTTCGCAACCGCCCCTTCAGGGAACAAAGCTGGGGTGGCCCGCGCGGGCGCGGACGGCCCGGCGAGGTACGAGAACGGGGCGGGCGTGTTCGGCGCGGCGCCGCGGGCCGGCGGGTTCGGGTCGCCGGCGCGGTTCTCCGCGTCCCACTGTTCGAGCAGCGCGACATAACCGTCGCCGTCCACGCGGCCGACACCGGACTTCTTCGTCGGGCGCTGCGGGTTGGGCGACAGCAGGCGCGCGGCGTAGTCGTCGGGCGGGTACGGCGGGCGGTCCGGGTTGGTGGCGTCGGCGAACCGCGCCCGCGGGTCCGGGTAGACGTGCCAGTCCTTCTTCACCTGCCAGTCGGGGAACACGTTCTTCTGCGAGACGACGCCGGTCACGTCCTTGTCGGCGCGCTCGCGGTAGTTGTAGCGCGCGCACCCCGGTCCGAAGACGAGCGCGAGGAGTGCAACTCCAGCAACGAAAGGAAGGCAGCGAGCTGATCCGTGCATGTCGCACCCGTGCGGAATCCGGAACCCCGGCACATCCGGTATCGGCCGCACAGATTAACGAGTTGAGCGGAACGGGAGGCACGCCGCACAATTACCCCACCACCTCCTTCACGACGCGGCCGTGAACGTCGGTCAGCCGGAAGTCGCGGCCGGCGTACTTGAACGTCAGTTTCTCGTGGTTCAGACCGAGTTGGTGAAGGATCGTCGCGTGCAGGTCGTGCATGTGAACCTTGTCTTCCACCGCCGCGGCGCCGAACTCGTCGGTCGCGCCGAACGAGAAGCCGGGCTTGAACCCGCCGCCCGCCAGCCACACCGTGAAGCCGCCGGGGTTGTGGTCGCGGCCCGTGCCGTTCTGTTGCGCGTAAGGCGTGCGCCCGAACTCGCCGCCCCACCACACGATCGTGTCTTCCAACAGCCCGCGCGCCTTCAGGTCCGCGATTAAGCCCGCGATCGGCTTGTCCACGGCCTTCGCGTGCGTGCCGTGTTGGATCAGGTTCGAGTGCTGGTCCCACGCCGGGTTGGCGCTGTTGTCGCCGTAGGTCACCTGAATGAACCGCACGCCCGCCTCGCTCAGGCGGCGCGCCATCAGGCATTGCCTGCCGAAGTTGTCCGTCTCCTTCGTGCCGATGCCGTACAGCTTCTGCGTCTCCTTCGATTCCTTCGCGATGTCCATCACGCTCGGCGCGTTGTTCTGCATCCGCCACGCCAGCTCATACGACGCGGCCACCGCCTCCAACTCCGCGTCGCCCGGCTTCGCCTTCAACTGCTCGGCGTTCAGTTCGCGGAGCAGGTCGAAGTGTTCCTGCGTGGCGCTGGTGGAAAGCCCCGGCGCGAGGTTGCGGATGGTGGCATCGCTCGCGGGTCCGCCGGCGCGCCCGGCCGGCGTGCCCTGGTAGATCGCGGGGAGGAACGCGTTGCCGAAGTTCCGCGCGCCGCCGTTCCCGTAAGACGGCGCGATGCTGATGAAGCCGGGCAGGTTCGCGTTCTCGCTGCCGAGTCCGTTCAGCACCCAACTGCCCATGCTCGGGCGGATGAAGTTCGTGGAGCCGCAGTGGAGGAACAGCGTGGCCGGACCGTGCGCCACGCCTTCGGTGCGCATCGAGTGGATGAAGCACAGGTCGTCGATGACGGTGTTCACTTCGGGGAACAGGTCGCTGGCCCACTTGCCGCTCTTGCCGCGCTGGGCGAACTTCCACAGCGGTTTCATGACGCGCTGGTTCGGCGCCCGCGCGCCGGTGTTGGCGATCACCCGCGCGTCGTCGAACTTGAACTGTTTGCCGTCCTCCTTATCGAGGGTCGGCTTGTAGTCATAGGAATCGACGTGCGACACGCCGCCCTGCATGAACAGGAAGATGACGCGCTTGGCCTTCGCCTTGTGGTGCCCGGCTTTGACCGCGAGGGGGTTCGCGGGCGCCGCGGCGCGTGCGTCCTGCGACGCGAGGCCCGCGAGCGCCAGCGCGCCGAAGCCGCACGAGGTTTGGGCGAGCCATTCGCGACGGGACAGAGGTAGCATGGGAGCGCTCGTGTGGTGTCGGCTTCTATGTTTTGTGGCACAGACATTCGTGTCTGTGATTCTTCATCGGCGGTCGCGAGCGAAGCGAGTGACCGCCGACGTGGTCGGGTGTTGGTCGGGACCGATGAGGAAGCACAGACAGGAATGTCTGTGCCACCAAGAGAAGACAGTTGCGTTTCAATTCACGTAACGAAACTCGGCCGACGCGAAGAGCGCGTGGAACACCGCCGCCCACGCGTCCTTCTCGGCCTTGCCCTTCAGAAATCGCTGCGCGATTTCGCGCTCGCCGTCGGTCGGCCCGCGACCCAGCGTCAGCCGGTAGGCGCGCGTCAGGCGAGCCGTGTCGTCGGCGTGTTTCTCGGCCAATAGCCGCGCCGCCGCGTGCTTCGACTGGTCCAGCACGAACGGGCTGTTCATCATGAACAGCGCCTGCGGGGCGACCGTGCCGCTGTTGCGCTTGCCGGTGACCACACTATTGTCGGCCGCGTCGAACACCTCCAGCATTTCGGGCATCGCGTTGCGGAACAGCGGTAGGTACACGCTGCGCCGGTTCGAGACTGCCTTGTAGCCGTAGTCCGCCGCGAGTGACGGGCTGAACGTGATCCCGCCGCGCGTTGTGTCGAGTTGGCCGCTGACGGTGAGAACGGTGTCGCGGATGCACTCGGCTTCGAGCCGCTGACTGTTCGCGCGCCCGAACAACCGGTTCTCCGGGTCCGCGGTCATGGTCGCCGCGTCGCCGGTCACGCTCTGGCGGTACGTGCGGCTCAACACGATGTACCGCACCAACTTCTTCACGCTCCAGTCCTGTTGGAAGGTGAGCGCGAGGTGGTCGAGTAACTCCGGGTTCGACGGCAGTTCGCCGGTAGTGCCGAAGTTATCCGTGGTGCGCACGATCCCGTCGCCGGTCAGCCAGTGCCACGCGCGGTTCGCGAACACGCGCGCGGTCAGCGGGTTGTCCTTCGACGCGATCCAGTCCGCGAGTTCCTTCCGCCCGCTCTGGGTCTTCGGCACGCTCGGCGGGGTGCCGTGAACGGCGACCGTCAGGAACCCGCGCGGCGCGAGTTCGGTCAGCGTGTGAACGCTACCGCGGACGTGAACCTTCGTGTCCTCGATCACCTTCTCCTCGACCACCGACATCGTCAGGTCGCGCCGCGCGCCGCTCGACTGGAGCGCCTTCAACTCGGACTCGAGCGCCTTCAGGTTGTCCGGGTCGGCCTTGCCCTTAGGGTCGTTCTGCTCCTTCTTGTCGAGCGGGATGAACACCACCGCGTCCGGGCAGACGTGGCCCTTCGTGTCCTCGTTCGACACGAGGACGTAGGCGATGCCGTTCTTCTCGAACTTGTACTCGCCGAGCGAGAGGAACCGGCCGTCGATCGGCGGGTTCTTTTTCATGTCCACCGTGATGGTCTTGTCGCCGTCGGCGCTGGCGACGTGGACCGGCACGTTGTTCGCGCGGTTCGTGCCCGGCGAGTACGCCAGCCGCACCTCGTACTTGCCCGGCGGCAGCGCCTCCGGCTGGAAGGTCAGCGACTTGTCGCCCTTGCTTTCGTCGTTGTCGTGAACGTAGCCGGCACCGATGTACGTCTTGTTGAAGCTCGACACGACCCACGTGCCGACCTTCTTCGCGTCCACGTCGTCCACCACGATACCGGGCACGTCCTTCACCGCGACGATGCCGCTGGCGACTTTCGTCGCGCCCTTCGCCTTCGCCGCGGTCACCTTCGCCTGGAGAGCCGCGATGGCGGCCTCGTGCTTCTTCAGCGCGGCCTCGCGGTCCGGATCGGCCGGCAGTGGCACTTCGAGCCACTTCGACACG
The DNA here is from genome assembly GCA_947490035.1 of Gemmataceae bacterium. Classification (GTDB taxonomy): domain Bacteria; phylum Planctomycetota; class Planctomycetia; order Gemmatales; family Gemmataceae; genus Gemmata. The sequence continues at coordinate 313 of CANLGS010000426.1, read as the reverse complement.
TTCGCCGTTTCGAGCGCCTTCACGTTCCGCAGGATACCGGCGAGGGCGTAGTAGTCCTTCGTCGGGATCGGGTCGAACTTGTGGTCGTGACAGCGCGCGCACGTGACCGTTTGACCGAGGAAGCCTTTCGTGATCACGTCGAGTTGCTCGTCCACCACGTCCATGCGCAGTTGCTTCTTGTCCTGCTCTTCGAGGTTGGTGTTGCCGAGTTGCAGGAACGCCGTGGCGATCAGGTTGCGGGCGCGGTCGGTGCCGTTCGCCGCCGGCAACAGGTCGCCGGCGATCTGCTCTTTGATGAAGCGGTCGAAGGGCG
>CANLGS010000425.1 GCA_947490035.1 Gemmataceae bacterium | reverse complement strand
GTTCCGCATGGACCTGCTGCACGAAGCCGCGGCCCGCGGGATGCCCGTGCTGAACCCGCCGCGAGCCGTCGAAGTGTGTGTCGATAAGTACCTCACAACCGCAAGACTCGCACGCGCCGGAATCGCGACACCCGACACTGCTGTCTGCCAGCGCAGCGCTGACGCTCTGATCGCCTTTGACGAACTCGGTGGCGATGTCGTGCTGAAGCCGCTGTTCGGGTCGGAGGGGCGCGGGATGGTTCGCGTCACCGATGAGGAAACCGCGTGGCGCACGTTCCGCGTGTTGGAGCAAACCGGGCAGGTGATCTACCTGCAGCGGTTCGTGAAGCATCCCGGCTGGGACTTGCGCGCGTTCGTGATCGGCGGGAAGGTGATCGCTGCCATGAAGCGCACCGCGGCCAACGACTGGCGCACGAACGTCGCGCAGGGTGGCACCGCGGAGAACGTGACGCTCAGTGACAACGAGGTGTCACTCGCACTGAAGGCCGCGGACGCAGTGGGCTGCCCGGTCGCGGGCGTGGACCTGCTGCCGGGGCCGAACGGCGAGCTGTTCGTGATCGAGGTGAACGCCGTGCCCGGCTGGAAGGCGCTCGCGTCCGCGTGCGGCGTCGATGTCGCGAAGGAAGTCGTGCAGTTCCTCACGCGGGAGTACCGAACGTGGCGCTAGAGAACGCGCTCTTCGGGCAGACCGCGTGCATCTGGGAAGCAACAGCCCGGAAGGTGGGAAACGTTCATCCCACCGCCCACTTTGCGAATCTCGAATACACACAATTCCTACTCAGCGCGACTGCCATCGGCCGAGCGTTCATCGGTGTCCCTGACGGGCGCATTCTCGGCGCGGTTGTCCATGAAGTGATTCGTCTGACGCAGCATCTCGTCGGAACGAACACGAACCTGGGCATGGCTCTTCTCCTGTCGCCGCTCGCCATCGTACCCGCGGGCAAAGAAGTGCACGCGGGACTTAAGTGGAAGCTCGCGCGGTTGAAGGTAAGCGATACCGCACTCGTTTATCGTGCCATCAGGCTCGCGAAGCCCGGCGGGCTTGGTGACGCGCCGGAGCAAGACGTGCGCGACGAACCCACGGTCACGCTGCTCGAAGCGATGCGGCTCGCGGCGGATCGCGACATGGTCGCGCGGCAGTACGCCAACGGCTTCGCGGACGTGTTCGACTTCGGTGTGCCCGCGTTCACCGATGCGTTCGCCAAGTTCGGCTGCGTCGAAGCCGCGATCATCGACTCGCAGTTCCGGTGGCTCGCGACGTACCCGGATTCACTCGTCGCGCGCAAGAATGGCATCGCGGTCGCGCAAGACGTGCAGCGGCGCGCCGCCACGGTGCTGCAACTCGGAGGCATTGCCACACCCGAAGGCCGCGCCGCGGGCGTCGCGCTCGACAAGCACCTCCGCAGCGACGGCAACAAACTGAACCCCGGTACGACGGCCGACCTGATCACCGCTTGCCTGTTCGTCGCGTTGCGGGAGAATAAGGTGACTCCTTCCGCCCCGTTCCGCTGGCAAGTCCCGGATTGGCTGTAATCATGCCGAGCGAGCGCTTCAAAGTCCGCGTCACGAAAGACCACCTCGTGTTCTGCTGCGGCCACTTCATCAGCTACCACGGGCACAAGTGCGAGCGGCTTCACGGGCACAACTACCGCACCGCCGTCGAAGTCGAAGGCGTGCTGCAAGAGGACTACTACGTCTTCGATTTCATCGCGCTCAAGAAGCGCACGAAGGAGATCACCGACGAACTCGACCACCACATGCTCGTCGCGACCAAGAACCCGGTGATCGCGGTGGACGCTACCCCGACGTGCGTGCAGGTGAAGTACGCGGACCGCGAGTGGCAGTTCCCGCGCGGCGATTGCATCCTGCTGCCCATCGAGAACACCACCGCCGAACTGCTCGCGCGCTACATCGCCGGCCGGCTGTGGGAATCACTTCGCGTCAACGAGAATTTCACGCCGGAAGTGCTACGCGTGGAAGTCGAAGAAGCGCCTGGGCAGTCCGCGACGGTCGAATGGCGCGCGTAGGACAGGCCGCTGGCCTGTCGCGGCAATGACAGGCCGGCGGCCTGTCGCCACATAAACGGCCCCGTTATTGCTGCCCTTCTCTCCGCCCAAATTTATCTAATCAGGCGCTTGCGAAGTGTACGCACAAGCGTCACAATTCGTCGAACCGGCACGGAGTGCCGCTACACGTCAACAACTCGCAACGGAGCGACGCGAACGGAACGGACGCCGCCGCGCCCCTCGCACGGGAACACCACCATGAACCGTCCGCTCGGCCGCCGCGACTTCTTGCGCACCACGGCCGCGATCATCGCCTCCGCCGTGACCGGCTCGTACCTGGTCGCGGCCGATGCGAAGAAACCGAAGCTGAAGAAGGCCGTCAAGTACGGCATGGTCAAGGTGCCCAGCGGCACACACCTCCAACGGCTGGAACTCGCGAAGAAGTGCGGCTTCGTCGGCGTCGAGATCGACAGCCCCGGCACGGACAAGCTCGACGAACTCGTGAAGGCGAGCAAGGAAACCGGCGTCGCGATTCACGGCGTCATCGACTCGGTTCACTGGAAGGACACGCTGTCCAGCCCCGACGAGAAGGTGCGCGCGAAGGGTCTGGCGGCGATCGAAGGCGCGCTCCGAGACGCGAAGACCGTCGGCGCGGACACCGTGCTGCTCGTCCCCGGCGTGGTGAACAAGGACGCGACCTATCAGGAGTGCTGGGACCGCTCGCGGGCCGAGGTGCTGAAGGCCCTGCCGCTGGCGAAGGAACTGAAGGTGAAGATCGCCATCGAGGTCGTGTGGAACGACTTCATCACGAAGCCGGAGCAGCTCGTCGAGTACGTGGACAGCTTCAAGAGTGAGTACGTCGGCGCGTACTTCGACACGTCGAACATGATCAAGTACGGCGTCGCGCCGGCGGACTGGATCCGCAAGCTCGGCAAGCGGATGCTGAAGTTCGACTTCAAGGGCTACAGCAACGCGAAGAAGTGGGTCGGCATCGGCGAGGGCGACGAGGACTGGCCGGAGGTGCTGAAGGCGCTCGGCGAGATCGGCTACGACGGCTGGGCCACGGCCGAGGTCGGCGGCGGTGGCGAAGACCACCTCAAGAAGGTGTCGGCCGCGATGGACAAGGTGCTGGGGCTTGGGTAGTGGGCAGCAGGCAGTGAGCAGTGGGCAGAAAAGACAGAAGACCAGAAGCCTTGTCGCCTCTGGTCTTCTGTCTTTTCTGCCCACTGCTCACTGCCTGCTGCCCACTCGCCGTTAGGCGCGCGGCGGGAGCTTCCACGTGCCCGGCGTCGGGGCGCGGGTCGCGTCCATCGCCTTGCCCAGCGCGAAGTCCTTCGGCATCAGGTCTTCGCTCGACGCCAGCGCGTCGGCCCACGACAGCGTGCGGCACGCGAAGCTCGCGTTGCGGCCGAAGATCGCGGTGAACGTCGAGTCGGTCACCTGCTCCAGTTCGTTCAGCGGGCGCCCGGCGCGGATGCTGTTGAGCAGGTCGATGTGCTCCTGCACGTAGGCCGAGATGTCGTCGGAGCCGGACGGCTTCTTGTTGATCTGGTACACGCCGTCGCGCGTGTAGCAGACGCCCTTCGAGCCGTAAATCGTCTCGGACACGTCGTCGTCACCGGGGATGTGGCGGCAGTAGCTGGAGAGCTTCACGCCGTTCTTGTACTCGTACTCGACCGCGTAGTGATCCCAGATTTGGCCCGCGTCCTTCGGCGCGCCGGGGTGCCGGGTCGCGCGCCCGCCGAACCCGATCGCCTTCACCGGGTGGTCGCCCATCACCCAGTTCATCACGTCCAGGTTGTGGACGTGCTGCTCGACGATGTGGTCGCCGCACGCCCACAGGAAGTGGTACCAGTTGTGGAGTTGGTAGGTGCTGTCGGCCATGCCTTCCGGCCGCTGGCGGAACCACGGCTCGCGGCCGTTCCACGAACACCGCAGCGAGTGGATATCGCCGATGGCGCCGTCGTGAACCTGCTTCATCGTCTCGATGTAGCCCTTCTGGTGGCGGCGCTGCGTGCCGGCGACGATCGCGATGTTCTTCTTCTTCGACTCCTTCGCGACCTCATAACACTTCCGCGCGCCGGTGGCATCGACCGCGACCGGCTTCTCGCAGAAGATGTTCTTCCCGGCCTTCACCGCGGCTTCGAGGTGACCGGGGCGGAACCCCGGCGGGGTCGCGAGGATGACCAGGTTCACGTCGGTCTTCAGCAACTTCTCGTAGGCGTCCAGCCCGCTGAACGTCGTCTCAGGCGTGATCTTCACCTGCTTCACGAAGCGCCCGTAGTCCTTGCCCTTCTCGTTGGTGAACGTCTTCACCGCGTTCTCGGACTTCTCCTTGAAGGCGTCCGCGACCGCGACGATCTCCAACTTCGGCGCCTGGCCGTTGATCTTCTCTTCGGCGTTGAGGATGTCCTTGATGGCTCCCATGCCGCGCCCGCCGCAGCCGACGAGACCGACCTTGATGACATCGTTGCCGCCGGCGTACGCGCCGACCGCGAGGTTACCGGCCACCGCGACCCCGCCCACCGCGGCGGTCGCCTTCAGGAAGTCACGACGATCTGACATGGGAAAGGCTCCATCTGGGAAAGGGAATGCTTTGGTATTCACCCCGAAGGGTTGTATTCAATAGCCCAGGGTCAGCCCGCGCTTCGCGGGCGCCACCCTGGGAACCCGCGACACGGGCGCCACCCACGCGCCACGGCACACCGGGCGCCACCCTGGGAACCGCGACATGGGCG
>CANLGS010000424.1 GCA_947490035.1 Gemmataceae bacterium | reverse complement strand
CATCCGAAGTGAGTTCCTCAACGGCGACTGGGCGGCGTTCCAAGGCCACCGCATCGAGCGGGAGACACAGCGGATGTACCCGCACCGGCAGGTGTTGAAAGGGATCGAGTGGACAATGATTGCTTGAGCGCTAGACCGGTTGCGCCCAATTCAAAAAGTACTATTGAGAACGAATCAGAGCGCCGAAGCACTCGCCTCGAAATCCGTCGCAGCCTGGGAACCTGCCACCCGCACGCTTCGGCACACACGACGTCACCACACCAGGGCGGGCCGGCGACGTCGTCCAGTTCGGGCAGCGATTCCGCGGGGATCGCCACCCGCACGGACCGAGCCACGCCCGCCTCCCTGGTGATGAGGCCGAGTTCCTCCAGCTTCACGACCATGCCGTGAGCCGCCGGGGGCGTGACCCGGAAGAACGTGACGAGGTCGGCTTCGGCCGGTCCCCGGCGGTGCAGCTTTCGGTACAGGTGGATGAACGCGAGGAACTGCCCCTGTCGGGGAGTGAACGACACCTTCGTGCGTCCCTTCCGCCGTCTTCGCCCTCCTCACATGGCCCGAACCGCTCGAAGCGGCGAGCCTCGAACCCGTCCGGCAACGGCACCCGCCGTTCTTCGCGATGGCACTCCCGCGCCCACGCGATCAGCGCATCGTACACGGCGTCGCCGGCGAGACCGCGGAGCCACTCGTTCCCGTTGGGGGTGATGACGAGCGCCACGTTGGCGAGGTCGCACGGTCCCAGGCACCCGGAGATGGTGAGTTGCACCGAGCGGTTGAGTTTCTCCTCTTTCTACACCGCCTTCAACCGTCCGACCGGCACCTCCGGGTGCCCGCGGTCGGTGCGCCCGCAGCAGCACCCCTGGCAGAACACCAGTTGGGCGAGCGGTCGCCGGTTCGTAACGGGCGGGTCGGCTACGTGTGCGTCTCTTGGCGCATGGCACGGCGGCTAAGCCAACGCAGGTCGCCCTGCCATCAAACAACTTGGAGCGTACCGCGAGTGACGCCGAGTTGATTCAGTACCCGCAACTCCCGCCATGTCGCCCGCCCGTCGTCCAATCCGGCGATCACGCGGGCATAGCGATCGAGCAGTTGCGTCGCTTGTCCCGCGTTCTCACGCAGCAGATCAATGCGGAACGTGCGCAGCCCCAGTTCGCGCATCCGACCGACGTATTCCGCGGCGCTCTGCGCCACGCTGTTGAACACCGTGTTGCGGCACCCGGTGTCCGCGACCACGGGGAATGTCGCACCCACGCGGTCGCGCAGTTCGACCTTGTGCCGGTCGCACGGGCGCCCGCAATCGGTGTGGTCTTTGCCGGTACTCAGGAACGCGGCGAAGATACAGAATTCATTGTGGAACATGGGCATGTGCTGGTGGACCACCGGCTCGAACCAGTCGACGTTCGCCCGCCGCACCATCGAAGCGAACTGATCCCAGTTCAAGTCGAAACTCGGCACGAGCCGTTCCAGACCGGTGCGCATGAATACGTCGGCGGTGAGTTCGTTCGCGACGTTCAGGCTGAAATCGCCGATCAGACGCGCGTTCGGCAACTGCTCCCGGTAGTAGCCGATGGACGCGAGGTTCCGCACGAGAACGATGTCGGGTTCGGCACGCGCGACGAGCGCCTGAAAACCCTCCTCGCTGGGCTTCCACACGCGCGGCGGTGCCAGCCCGATGGGCATCCCCGCGGCGCGCGCCTTCGGGACGGCGTCCTTGTAGCGGCGCAGGTCTTCAAAGTCGCAGTACACCGCGGCCGGCTTCGGCAGACCGTCGGGCGGCGCCCACGCGAGGATCGCGTCGAGTTGTTCGAGGGTGCGAACGAGAACGGTGAGTCGCGGTTCCTGGCGAGCGGGCGTAAGTCCCCTGTTGGCGACATCAAATCGCATCGCGACCAGCGCGTCGCCCTTCGCGAGCGCGTGCTTCTGCCCCTTGGTTCGCGCTTCGGCCAGCGCGCCGGAAGCCTGGCGCCGCAGGTCGTTCAGCACGCTGCGCGGCACCATCACGCCCGCCGGAAGTTCCATCGCGACCGCGCCCAGCTCGAACGGCGTGTCGCCCAAACGCGAGAGTTGCTCGCGCACTTCGTCGGCGCTCGTCGGTTGCTTGCGCGCCACTTCGAGCGGGCCGGGCCACGTCGCGTTTGCTTCGCGCCCGCCGTCGGAAAGCGTGAGCGTCAGTGCGCCGCCGACCGCGCCGGTTACGCGCGCGGTGATTGGCACGCGGCGCGCGATTTTGTCCTGCGAGTAGCTCTGTTGGAGCCGCTTGCGTAACACGGGGTCGTCGGTCTTGTACACGTCGCAGCCGATCGGCACGCGCGAGAAGTCGAGCGCGCCGTCTTCAAAATACAGCTCGACCACGGAGCGCAGTTGGATGACGCGCCACACGCGCCCGCCGGGTTCCTTGTCCTGCGGCGTGCCGATGTCGAAGAGAATGCCGTCGCCGGCGTTCACCAGGTCGCTGAACGCTTCGCACAACTCGATGCGCACGCCGTTTTTCGTGAAACTCGCGACCCGTCCGACGCGGATGCCGCGGCTCTTCGGGAACCGGCCGCGCACCAACTTCTGGTGGTTCACGCCTTCCAAGAACCCAGGCGTCAGCCCGCGGCTGAACGTCTGCGCGAGGTCGAGTTGCTCGCGCCGCGGGAGCGCGAAGTCGCGGTCCGCGAGCTTCGCGTCGATGGCCTTGCGGTACGTCTGCGTGGTCGCCGCGACATATGGCCCGGCTTTCAGCCGGCCTTCGATTTTGAACGAGATCACGCCCGCGTCGATGAGCGGGTCGATCAGGTCGAACGCCGCGAGGTCTTGCGGGCTGAGCAGGTAAGCCTTGTCGCCCAGCTCCCGCTTCTCGCCGTCCACGATCATCTCGTAAGGCAGCCGGCACGCTTGCGCGCACTGCCCGCGGTTCGCGCTGCGCCCGCCGAGCGCTTCGGACGTGAGACATTGCCCCGAGTACGCGACACACAGCGCCCCGTGAACGAACACCTCCACTGGAGTGGAGGTGTTCGCGGTCACTTTCTGAATGTCGGAAAGAGAGAGTTCGCGCGCCAGCACGACGCGCCCGACGCCGAGTTTGGTCACGAAGTCGATGCCGCGTGGTTCGGTCAGCGTCATCTGCGTGCTGGCGTGGACCGCGAGCGTCGGCGCGAGTCGCTTGACGAGCCGCACCAGACCCAAGTCTTGGACGATCACCGCGTCGGCGCCGGCGGTCGCGACCGCCTTCACGAACGCCGCGACCGAGCCGAGTTCGTCCGAGAAGATGAGCGTGTTGAGCGCGACGAAGCCCTTCACGTTGCGCGCGTGCAGGAACGCCATCACGTCGGGCAGTTCGTCGAGCGTGAAGTTGGTGGCGCGGGCGCGGGCGTTGAAGTTCGAGAGCCCGAAGTACACCGCGTCGGCCCCGTTGGCGACCGCGGCACGCATGGCCTCCCAATCGCCGGCGGGGCTGAGCAGTTCGGGCTTCGTATTAAGTGCAGACATGAGGAGATTGTAGCAAAGCAGAGGCAGAAGAGTCGGAGCCGCAGATGACGCGGAAGGACGCAGATCAAAACAGAATGAGGAAGTGTGTTCAAAAACAACTCTTCTCTTCTTGTCTTGATCTGCGTCCTTCTGCGTCATCTGCGGTTCCGACTCTTCGCACTTTACGGTCGGTAGGCGTCCACGGCGACGACGGCGAGGTTGTGCAGGAAGTGCAAGAGCATCGCGAGCGGCAGCCCGCCGTAGGCGCGGGCGTAGCCGAGGAACGCGCCGACCAGGAACAGGTAACCGACCCCGATGATGTTGAACGTCAGTACGTGCTGGAGGTGCGCGAACGCGAACACCGCACCGGTGATCCAGATCGCCAGGTGGACGTTCATCAACTTCCGCAACACGCCCAGCGTCATCTGCCGGAAGAACAGTTCCTCGAAAATCGCCGGCTGCACGCAGATGAGCAGGACGGTCAGGAGCGTCAGTTTCAGGCGCTCCGGTTCGGGCATGCCGGCCCGGCGCTGGAGTTCCCGCGCGAGCAGCATGATCGCGACGTTCACGCCCAGCAGCATCAGCAGCACCGGCACCGACGCGACCCAGGTGACCGCGGTCGTACCGTCGGGCACCTTCTGGCGCGACGCCGACCACACCAGCGCCAGCGAACCGAGCGTCAGGCTCCCGGTGAAGAGTCCGGCGAGCGCCTGCGCGTTCTCCATCTCGTCCGGGGTCGCCATCCCCAGGAGTAGGGCGAGTACCGCGCTCGCGATGAGCGCGCCGAGCAGCGCGACGTAGGCGGCGCTCACGATCACCACGGGCGGGATCAGGTGCGGGCGGCGCACCGGGATCGCGTACTCGACGGCCCCGGCCTCCGTGTGCCAGTCGTCTTCCGGTTCGTCCACGGGTCGCGCCCGCGGCGGCTTCGGCGGTTCGCCGTCGGTCCAGGTGCCGCACCACGGGCACCTCCCCGCGACCGGCTCGGCGGTCTCGCCGCACCGCCAGCACCACAGCAGCCGGATCGGGTGTACGACCGGCACCGTGTCCGGGTCGTAGTCGAGTTCCGGTTTCGGCTCTGGCTCCGCGCCCCAGCCGAACGGCGGCCGCGCGTCGGGGTCGGAAGATCGGTCGTGGTCGTGGGGTGGCATGTGAGGCGACGACCCGGAAGGCGCGAGCGACGAAAACGCAGTTGAAGGATTGTAGCAGAGGCATCAAGGGGGAAGGCAACTGTTTGTCAGGCCCCAATAGAAATGTCCTCAGTTTGTCCCCAATAGAAATGTCCGCTTTCCTGGGGTCTTCACTTGAGCCCTTTGAACGGT
>CANLGS010000423.1 GCA_947490035.1 Gemmataceae bacterium | reverse complement strand
TGTGGGGCGGTTTGGCTCACGCGCAGGAGGCCAATCCGCGCACCACGAAAGCAACCGATCCGTCCCTCAAAAAGGAATTCGAGTACCTCATGTTCGACCTGGGTAAGGGGGTTGACCTGAAGCTGGTGAAAATCGCGGCCAAGGGCAAGACCTTCACCATCGGCACGACCAAAGAAGAGAAAGAAAAAGTGCTTCGGGATTACTTCGATGGCAAGAGTTCCACTGTACTCGACAACGAGGAGGCGGCCTCGATCACACCGACCGACGATTACTACATCGGCCAGTTCGAGGTGACCCGCGCCCAGTTCCGACGGTTCGTCGAGGAGGCGAAGTACGTCACCGACGCCGAGATGCTGGAGGGCGGGTACGGCTACAACGAAGAAGCGAAGAAGTTTGAAGGCCGGGACAAGAAATACACCTGGCAGAACACGGGCGTCAGCAGCGCCGGCGAGCGGCACCCGGTCACCAACGTCAGCCGCAACGACGCCCGCAAGTTCTGCGAATGGCTGACGAAGAAGTGCGACGGCAAGGTCAAGCTGCGCGAGGTCCGCCTGCCGGGCGAGGCGGAGTGGGAATTCGCATGCCGCGCGGGGAGCGCCGGGCGTTTCTGTTGCGGCGACGACGACGAGCGGCTGGCGGAGTTCGCCAACATCGCCGACGCCACCTGGAAGGAGAAATTAGGGGGTCCCAACGCAAAAGCGACCAAGGCCAGCGACGGGTACGCCTTTGCGGCCCCCGTCGGTCAGTTCAAGCCGAACAACTTCGGCGTCTACGATATGCACGGCAACGTCTGGGAGTGGTGCGACGATTACTACGGGAAGTACTCCGCGCTGCCCAAGGAACGGAACGCCCTCCAGACCAAGAATCAGGGCGAGGGGCGTCCGGTGCTGCGCGGCGGTTCGTGGGGCCTCCCGCCGGTCGCGTGCCGCAGCGCCAACCGCTACCTCGTCGGCGCCGGCCCGAGCCGGTACGGGGCGGCCGGGTTCCGCATCGTGGCCGTACCGTGAGGACAAGTGCCGCCTCGACAATCACTGATGGCTTCCGAACTCGTTCAGGGAAATCCGATGCGTTTCGTCGTTCTGACTCTTGCCGCACTCGCGACTGGCACCACGTTGCAGGCCGGTGATACCTGGCCGCAGTTCCGGGGTCCCGATGCCAATGGCTATTCCGACGCGAAGAAACTTCCCCTGGTCTGGAGTGCCGACAAAGGGGTCGTCTGGAAAACGCCCATTCACGATCGTGGCTGGTCCTCGCCGGTTGTTTGGAAGGATCAGATCTGGCTGGCCGCCACCGCCGACGGCAAGAAACTGTATGCGCTGTGCGTGAACCGAGACTCCGGGAAGGTGATTCACGACATCCACGTATTCGATGTGGAAAAGCCCGAGAAAATCGCTGCCATGAACAGTTACGCCTCGCCGACCGGAGCGTTCTGGACGGTCTTGCTGGCGGCGTGTCTTCTTCTGACTGGTGCTTCAGCCAGGGGCCAGGCTCAGGATCCGCCCGAGGTGGCGAAGGTGATCGTGCTGTTCGTCGAGAAGCTACGGACGAGTTCAAGCTCGCGTCTGTGAAGATGATCACCGACCAGAAGTTCTCCTACTTCACTACCCCGTATACCCACGTGTCGGATACGCCTGCCGTGCGGGCATTTGCTTTCCCGGTGCGCTCCGCACCGGTCCATTTGTGGCGGTTGTTGCGTCACTTTGTGGCGGGAATAATCCCTGACGCTCGCCCTCACTCTAACTTTCTTCCGGATCGAGAGCGCGCTCGGTTCTCTCTCCGGCTCCGGCTGGGACCGCCGCTTCTGCGCGGGCAGCGAACACCATGAATTCCTTGGTCGGTTCCGACCGGTCCAGCAACCCGTCCGTGAACGATCCATCCAAATCCGTCGCTCCATTCGCCCCTTCGAGCCGGTGGCGTAACTGTCCTCTGCGTTCTGACTGGGTCACGAGGACGAAGGGAATCGCGACCGGCGGTCGCCCACAACCATCACCCCTCCGGCGTTCTCGGTTCCCATAGATCACGTCGGCCACAGCGTCATAAGGATTTCCGCCTCCGCTATGTAGCCAAATGTAGTTAATTGCCCGCAACCGGAGTCAAATCCCAGGCTCCACTCGATCGAGTTCAATCGGCTTATCCTTGATTTTAAAGTCAATTTCGGGCCCAGTGCCTTCACCGAGGCGTTGGTTAATCCCTATCGTCGGCGAGGATGACGACGACGTTCGGCGGCGCCGCCGTTAGCCGCAAGCCGCAGGCGAGCGCGACGAGGAGCGCGAGGAGAGTGCGGAGCATGGTTTTCTCCGTGGAGCGCGGGCGTCCCGCCCGCAGTTGTGCAACGCGTATCGCTTCGGAGTGAACGCAGAACGAACTGAGGTGCGAAGCGGCGGGCGGGACGCCCGCGCTCCGCGGAGAAGAGTCACGGCGCGCGATCCTTGATCGTCTTCGCCACGTCGTCGGGCACCAGGGGGAAGAACTTGTACCCGGTGCGCTGTTCGACGGTCGCCACCGACACTGTGTACTTCTGCCAGTCGGGGCCAACGGTCTGGTCGTTCGGCATCCATACTGCGATGGTCTGCGACTGCGCGTTCGGCACCGCGTCCTTGTTCGGCAGTACCAAGACCACCTTCCACACCGTTTCCGGGACGACGATCGGGTGCGCCTTCCCGATGGTCAGGTGCTTGGCGGCGTCCTTGCTGCCGATGCCACCCTGCCCATGCGGGCCGCACGCGATGTACACCTCGTTGCCCTTCTCCGCGATCTTACGGCAGTGATCTTCCAGCAACCGCCAGCCCTTCTGGTTGTTGTTCGGCGCCTGCGGAACGACGTTCGTCAGGTAGAACGTGATGTCGTTGTCGGGATCAGTAGCCGAGCGGTCTTTCGACGCGCACATGTGCCCCTTGTCGAAGCCAGTCAGGGCGTAGTCATCGTTTCGGACGTGGTAGAAAGCGGCCGGCAGGTCGGGATCGGATTTGAACGCGGCGCGCGTCGCGTCGCCGATGTCGCTCTTGTTCAGGTTCCAGCACACCCAGTTGGGAATCCTCTTCGAGTCGTTGTACGAGAGGACGTATTGCGGGCGGTCGATGAGGTAGGCGTCCTTGCTCGCGGGATCGTGCTTGGCGTCCGCGGGCATGCCGAAGCGCACGTTCCGGTTCGCGAGCGTCTGCGGCGCGTCGCCCGGTTGCGGCGCCGGCGCCGGTTGAGGTTCCTGGCGCAAGCGCAGGAACGCGATCACGGCGCCGACGATCAGGATCACGGCACCGGCCGCGATCCGCTGCGTCGGTGTCAGGTTGTCGAGAAAGCTCTTCGAGGCCATTGAGCGGCTCCGTAAATCGTAGTCGTCACGCTCCGCGTGATGTCGGCTGCACAACTCAAACGCACTGTTCGTGAACGCAACTCGCATTGCCTCGCGACATCACGCGGAGCGTGATGACTACACTCTCACGTCTCGACCACCTTCGTCTTCACGCCGGCGTACTGCCCGTCGGCGGTGCGGCCGACGACGTACACGTCGATGTTCACCTCGCCCACCTTGAACACCGTCACGCCCTTGAGCTTGTTCTTCAGCAGCGCGAACAGCGGCGCGTAGTCGCCGCGGCTCTCCTCCGGGATCGTCCGCGTGAGTTGCGCGAGGGTGATTTGCTCGACAGGCGCGTCCGCGGCGGCACCGCAGTTAGCGCGCACCGCCTCTTCGGAGGGCGGGCCGGCCGCGCCCGGCCACGCGAACGCCTCCAGCGGTGCGTCCGTCTCGCTCGGGAACAGCAAGCCCTTCGCTGCCGCGCCCAAATCCTTCACGATCGCGTTTGCCTTCGCCATGATGTCACTTCTTGGGGGTGTGAATCTTCACCGCGTCGGGCTTCTCTTTGATCGCGTCCGCGACATCGTCCGCGACCAGCGGGAAGAACTTCAACTTGGTCTTCTTCTCGACCTCCGCGACCGACACGCGGTACGTCGTCCAGTCCTCGGTGACCGTGTCGTCGTTCGGCATCCACACCGCGATGACCCGCGTACTCTTCGTCGGGTTGGTGCCCTTGTCGAGCACGAGCACCACCTTCCAAACGCTCGCCGGGACGCTGACGAACGGGGCGTTGCGGCCGATAGTCAGTTTCTTGGCGCCGTCGCTACTGACCCCGCCGAGGCCGTGCGGCCCGGCCGCGATGTACAGCTCCTTGCCGTCGTCCGCGAGTTCGCGGCAGTACCGCTCGAACCGCTCCCACGCGCCTTGGTTGCAGTTCGGCGACTGCGGCACGATGTTCGTCATGAGGAACACCGCGTCGTTGTTCGCCTCGGTGTCGGAGCGGTCCTTCGACGGGACGAGGTGGCCGCGGTCGAACCCGCTGCCGGTGTACTGCGCGCTGCTGATGGGGGTGAAGTCCTTCGGCAGCCCCTTGTCCGCCTCGAACGCGCCGCGTGCGGTCTTGCCGATGTCCTTCGACACGAGTTGCCAGCACGCCCAGTTCGCGGTCTTGCGCTTGTCGTTGTACGACAGGACGTACTGCGGGCGGTCGATGAGGAACGCCTCCTTGCTGGCGGGGTCGTCCTTCGCCTCGCCGGGCATCCCGTAGCGGATGTTGCGGTTCGCGGGCGGTTTGGGCGGGTCCGCGAGCGCCGGCAGCGCGGCCACGCCGAGCGTGAAGAGGAGGAACACGGTGCGTTTCATATGACCACCAACCAGGGGTTGCATTCTCTTTCCCTCTCCCCTTGCGCGAGAGGGTGGCCGCGCTTCGCGGACGGGTGAGGGGTCGTTTCACACGCGAAGAGAGCTTCGCGTAATCC
>CANLGS010000422.1 GCA_947490035.1 Gemmataceae bacterium | reverse complement strand
TCGCCACTGCTTCGAGTCGATGAACCGCAGGAGTCGCACCCCTCGGTCGATGTCTTCGCGCTCGGCACCGGCATCGTCGGCGACATCGACGGTCCGGTTTGTCACGGTAATGTTCCCGTTTTGTGTGCTTCAATCAGGTCGAATGCGTAGTGTTTCGCGCGCTCGATATCATCGAAACTCACCCTCACTCCGTCTTCGATTTTCGCTTTGCCCGGACCGTTAACGATGACGCGGTAGCGGCCCGTCGCACGGTCGAACCAGATAGTCGTGGAGTAACGTGGGCGACCGTCCACGAGCAGGGTGCGACACCAGTTGTCGGGGTTCTTCTTTGAGCGGCGCCACTGTTTCGAGACGAACGTCATGAGACGCATACGCCTGTTGACGGCCGCACGCTCAGCACCCTTCGCGTGGTACCCGGACCCGGTACATAAGTTCGCCGCGCAGCACCACCCAGTCTCCAGGGTTGGCCCCGCCGGGTGTGTAAGCCGGTGTGCCCAACAGATCGCGGTCCCGCACCACTCGCATCGCACTTTTCCACCCGCCGCACGTGCATATCGCACGCCCAAACAAGTCCAACCATCGCCGGGCAAGTCAGGTCGCGTTGATCGTCGGCTCATTGTCACCCTCGCAGTTCGAGTAAATGAAGTTTGGTCACATGCTGTAACCGCTCAAAACCATCCCTAAAGTCCCTACAGTTCGACTGATGTCTTTCAGTTACCGGTGCAACTGTAGGGACTTTAGGGACTCATTCCGGGGGCGAACGGACCCAAAGCGGGTTGACGAGGTAGGTCTCCGGAATCGGTCCGGACTTGGAATGGCTCGTGTGGTCGAACGGGCGCAGGTAGCCGTGATCGACCAGAATGCGGAACGCCGAAGCCAGCGATTCCGCACTCTTCACGTCGCGTTTGTCCTTGAGGTTGATGAACGCATCGGTGCGATTGAAGTGCGTGAACTGTGGGTTTCGAGACAACCACCCCAACAACCGTGTCGCGACCCGAATGGACCGATCCGCCCACCCGCGCCCCAGGCAGCGGGTCGCGTGCCTCTCGAAGTAATCAACGAGCGCGGTCGCGCCGCAAATCGTGTCCGTGCTGATGAGGTCCGTCGGCTTCTTATCTCCGCACGCCAGTCGCAGGGACCAGAGGAGAGCGGCGAACCTCGCCCCGTAACCTTCCAACTTCGACAGCACACCACGGAACGGGTCGAACTTGTCGAGGGCGTTCATCCGCGCCGCCATCGTGCCCGTGAACTCTTCCCACGCGGCGCGACCACCAATCGAGAACGTGACGTAGTTCGGTCGCGAACGTGCGTGCCCGGCCTCGACCGACTCCGGCACTGTCTCGACGTTGAGGAGCTTGGTGAACACATCGGCGTAACCGTGCGTCACGTCCTCCGGGATCACGCGCCACGTCTCGGCGGTCGCGTCCATCGGGTCGGGGAAGGAGAGCAAGAACCGGTCGAGAAACCCGTCGGCCTGGGCGTCCCCGTTACGGTTGTCGCCCCGCAGTTCACCAAGGGCATCGGGACACATCATGCCCGCGAAGGCCACGAACGGGTGGGGTATCACCAGCGGCCCGGTGTCGTGATCCTTCGAGCGGTTCACCTTCGCCGGCGCACCAGCCCACGCCGATTGCCAGAACTCCCGGTCGCCACCTTTTCCGCCCTTGTACTGGTTCAGGGAACGAACGAAGCCGATTAGCTCGTCCTTGATGACGGCGATGCCACGGGGGTTCTCGGCGAGTACCTTCGCGGTTGCTTCGGCGGTCGTATCGTCGAGGATAATTTGACGCAGCGGTGGCTTGCGCGGCTTCGTCGGTGGCTCGCCCTGACAGCCCGCGTTCTTCCACTCTTTCACGTCCGCGTTGTACCGCTCGGAGTCGGTATCGAACCGCTGCGCGGCTTCGCGGTACCGATCCAACCATCCACCCTCGGCACGTTGGAGCGGGGCGCAGGAGACCCGGAGAGCGGGTGATTTTTTGCTGCCCGGTGGTGCGAAAACGGCAGTCCAGAACAGCGGACTTTCCGCGTAACCCGGTTTCACCTGCGCGGCCCGCGACCGACCGATGGCCGCGCCGAGCGCCGTCATCCCCGGCACCGCGACGTAATCAACCGGACACGAGAGCGCTTCCCCCGCCGCGCGCCAGTAGTCCGCGACCTTCGCCGGGAACACGCTAAGGGGAAAAGGGGGAACCGGGGGCATGGTCGGCAGCGGGGCCGGTGGTGCCCATCCTTTCTGTCGAAAACCGTCCCTAAAGTCCCTAGAGTTGCGTGCGTCGTCGTTGAGCAGGTGACCGCGCGGCTTCCCGTAGGGTTTTGTTGCCGCCTCACGGACCTTGTGCCTTAACTCCGTCGCGGACCAGGGCGGGGTACAGCGCGGGTTGTAGTCGGACTTCAACAGGTCGTACGACACCTTCTCGGACAGATCGAAGCCCCAACACAGAGCACGCGCGGCGTTGAACGTCTGTGAGTGTCCGCACTGCCCGGTAACGGCCGGATCACACGTGGCGAGGTACGCCCGCGCCCTTTTGATCACGACCGGGTCGGCCTCCGTCGCGTCCACTTTGGGCGTCGAAGTCCTGACCCACTCGATTAACCATTGTGGGGCGTCTAGCGGCTCACCCTCGAAGTGCCACGTGTAACCACCGTTTGCGTTACGGGACGGCGGCGCGACGACGTACCCCCCGTCCCCCCTCACGTCGATCTTCGTCTCACGGTGTTTCCCCCGGTTCGTGAGCGGTAACCCGTCGTCGGGCCATTTGAAGTAATAGTGTGCTCCCCCCGAACCGGTCTGGACGAGGGGCGTTCCGAGAAGGTCAAGGGACTGACCGTGCTCCCCGCACAGTTCATCCCAGTCGTTGAGTCCCTGGTCGCCGTCGAGGTCGAGCACCCAGAGCTTCGATGAGGGACCGGTGACGATACCGATGTTCGAGTTCGGCCACCTCGTCCACCAATCGCGAATGATCGTGGGGTCGGTGGTGCCGTCCTTCACCCCGTGCTTGGTACGCGGGTGCTTACCGACACTCGTGCAGTCCGACTTGCGGCAGGAACACCGACCGTCGTCGTCGTTAACGTGATGTAGGGGGATGACATGCCAACCTCGCCCGGCGTAGTCGAGGGCAGCGGTCAACCGAAGGTCAACAGCCTCGGCGGGGCTTGACGGCGGCGGTACAGTATCTGGAGATCGCGGCATGAACGCGGTCCTTTCGAGTTTGGCCCCGGCGTGGTGACACACGCATGGGCCGTCTCGTTGATGAAAGGGCGAAAGTAAGGTCACCTCTTCGTTGCGTAGGTCACGCGGTCGGTTGTCGTGGTCGTGATCGCGTCGATTACGCGGGTGGCAGATCGTTAACCCACCACTCGCCTCGACCGACCATCCGATCCACCGCCTCCGAGAGCGAGACGCCGGTAGCGACCTCCGTCCACCGGCCAGTGTTACCCGGCCGGTGAAGGAGTCGGTAACGCGTCGTCACGGTTGTCGTTCGAGCAACTCCGCCCTTCGCGCGGCCGTTACCCTGATTCGCCTCGGTGCGGAGGGTAACGCCCACCGGGGTTGGCTTCGGTACGGCGGGTTTGGGGTGCGGGGGCATCGAGTCGCCTCGTGGCTGTTTCGTTGGTGGCGTCTCACTTCTCGGTGGTCGCGGTCGCCGACGCTCCGACCAACCCGGCCGCGAGGAGTCGCTTGATTGCGAGTCGCGGGATCAATCTGCGGCCTGTCGCCATCGAGTACGGCAAATTTCCTGAGGTCATCAGTTCGTACAGCCGGCTCCTGTTTAGGCCGTACTCGACACGAGCTTGAACCACGGTCACGGACCCTTCCGTGAATAGATCCAAGGCGCTCGCCTCGGTGTTCACAGTCGCGGGTTCGGGACGGCCCTTCAGTCTCTCGACGACCCTCTCCGGATCGTTCTTCGCCGCTTTCATGTTGTCTTCCTCCGAGTTAGTGCTTTCCGTCAGCGTCCACTGGTTCCGAGCACCCCCATATGCTACGCTGACTTCTGTTACGGTACACGACGCTGTTCGCGTAACATTGGAGTCGCAACATGGGCGTGGTGGCGGAGACGAAGAAAAAGACTGATCAACGCACCAAGTTCGTCAGCGAACTGGCCGCCGACCCGGTGCTGAACGACGGCGGGTTGCGTTGGCGAGTCGCGCAAGAGGGTTATCGGTGGAAGGGGCGTCGGTCGGATCGTTGCCTCTATCCGATCTCGCGTGCCACCCGTTCCACCACTCCGGCGGACGTGCCCGATCTGTTCGAGCAATTCGCCCGGTGCGACGCGACCGAACCGGCGTTCACCGGCTTTGCCAACGAATACGGCAGACTCGGCGGACATGCGGTTCTGCTCAAGAACCAGATGCATTCGAGTTTGGCGGGAGAGACGTGGGAGATGTGGCGAGACGCCCACCTGCAAATATCTCGTGCCGTGCGGCTCTGGAGAGCGAGGACGGCTCACGAGGTGAACCAAACCGTCCGCAGGCACGTCTGGAAGCCGGAACTCATGGACAACCCCACCCTTCTCGAAAACGAGGAGCCGGTACTGTGGGTCTGCCCAGACGAGGCAGCGGAACTGGGTTTTGTTTCCCCGATGCACCTGAAGGAGGGTGACCCGCTCGACGCCGCGAAGCAGTTCGTGCGGAGTTGGGTGACCAACGGTCTTGATGGGCATGCGAAAGTTCAAGTGGTCTGGCACGAGAAGCGTAAGAGGTTTGTCTGGCGCGCCGTTCCGTATTCGCTGCTTGGACTCATGTGGTGGCAGTTGGGCCACGCACTTTGCGACAACGTGGA
>CANLGS010000421.1 GCA_947490035.1 Gemmataceae bacterium | reverse complement strand
GAGCGGCACGGGCTAACCCACCTGGTAGCGACACGGATCCTCCCGAAGCGGTCCGAGTTGGGCAGCCGTGCCGCTCGGCAAGCGGCACCTACCAAGACTAAGGGCTGATGTTCTTCCCGCCCTTCGGGCTTGGGTAGCACGTCGGCCGACTTCAGTTTGCCCGGCGCGTTCTTGTACGGGTTGTACAGCGGGTCGCCGACCAGCACCGTCATCCGGCTACAGAACAGCACCGGCCGAGGGCGAGCAGGTGACGCATGGGAACGCTCTTGAGAGTAGCCCGCCACTCCGTGGCGGTGCCTTTGTATTGTCTTCGACCTTCGACCCGTCGAGCGAAGACCGCCACGGAGTGGCGGGCTACTCTCAAGAGCCGCCACGGAGTGGCGGGCTACACTCGGCAAAAGAACGCCCAAATCATCTCGGTGGCGTTCACGGCGTCCGACGGCGGGCCGGCGACGCGCGCGTTCAGTTGCCCGCCACCGCCGGGCCAGTGGTGGCCGAGTCCTTCCACCGTCACCGCGTCGAACACCGCCGGGCCGGGGTAGCGCTCGACCCTAACTGTCCCGTTATCGCTTCGGAGAACCGGCACCGCGTCGCAGCCGAGCGCGGTCGCCCAGCGGTCGAGTGTTTCCGTCACCGGCGGGCGGCGCACGAGGCGGTTGTGCCACGGGAGTTGCACGTCGCCGCCGCGCAAAGGGATGAAAAGATCGCGCGTGCCCACCGTATATAAGGTAGGGACCGGGCGCGCCGGGCGCGGATCGTTCAGCCAACAGTGCCCGGCGACGGGCGCGATCGCCGCGACGCGGTCCGCCGCTTCCGCCGCGACGCGAAACGTCATCCCGGCCCCGTTCGAGAATCCCGTCACGAACACGCGCCGCAAATCGATATCCAGACGACGGCTCGCGTCGTCAATGACCGCGGTGAGGAAAGCAACGTCGTCGTGAACGGGCGGTGCGAACAGCGGCGGGGCGCCGTCGTTCCAGCGAGGTGGGTTGGTGAGGAACGACGCCGGTTTGCCCAGGTTTGGCGGTAACGCTTCGGGTACGGCGAGCGCAAAGCCTTCGCGCCTGGCGAGTTCCGACCAGCCGGTTTCGCGGTCGGCCCACTCCGCAGTTCCGCCGGTGCCGGTCAGGAAGATCACGAGGGGCGCGCCGGGTCGTGCAGGAACGAGGAGCCATTCCCGCCGAAAGCCGCCGATTTCTGACCCGATTCGTTCCACCCGGACGTTTTAGGGAACGGGCCGCTTCGCGGGTGACTCAAGTCGAGGAGTCACAAGTCGTAAGGTCAAAAGCAGGACGTTTGGGCATTTCGACTTTACGACTTGCGACTTTGCGACTTGAGACTTCTTGATGAGGCACGCGGTTTGCGCGGGAGTGGAACTGGCGAAGGGAGCGAAAGTTTACCGCCCGATTCCGCGCCCCGACCCGGAAGTGCGGGTATAATGCAGGGGGATTGAAGGGATTTCGCGCGGCCCGCGAACCTTCGGCTCTTCGGACGCGTCGAATCTCTCGGGCGGGTTGTCCTGCCCATTTTCGCGACGCAAGCTGTGCTTCCCTCGCCACCAGCGCCCGGAACCGCTGCCCGCGAGACCCCCACCAGACAAACTCGGCGGCACGGGATTCAGCCGGAGCGGCCACACCCCGACGAACCCGCATCGCGACGCGGCGCGAAGGACCGATTTGGCCTTACCAATCTGGGCGTTCACCGGCCCAGATGGGAAGAGCGGACAGGAACATGAACCGGATGACGCACAACGACGAAACCACCGAACGCCCCGCCAACGAACGGTCGCGCGACGAGCGCGACGAGTTGGACGAGGATCTCGCCGACGACGGCGAGGACGCGGACGACGACACCGCGCTCGAACCCGAAGGCGCGGTCGCCGACGAGGCGCCCGCCGAGGACGAGTACACCGGCGGCCCGGACGACGCGCTCGGGCTGTACCTCCGGCAGATGGGGTCCATTCCCTTGCTCAACCGCGAGAAGGAACTCGCGCTGGCGAAGCGCCTCGAACACCACCGCAACCGGTTCCGCGGCGCCGCGCTGCTGTGCCCGCGCCTGCTCACCCGCGTGCTGGAGAAGTTCGAGCAGATCGCCGCCGGGCAGACGCCCATCGACCCGAACATCGACGCCTACTCGTCGATCGACCTGCGCCTGACGCGGGTGCAGATTCTGTCGCGCCTCGGCACCGACCTGCCGACGCTCCGCGTCCTGCTCGCGCAGGATGTCGCGGTGTTCGCGGCCGGCGTGCGCGACGAGTTCCGCGGCGGGCCGGTCGCGTGGAAGCGCGACCGCTTCCACCGGCTCGCCAAGTGCCGCCGGCTCGTCAACGAACTGTCCCCGCGCACCGAAATTCTGGAGCGCTGGACGGACGAGTTGAACGACCTCGCGGACGAACTCAAGCACCTCGCGATCGCGCACGCGGCGGCTGTTAGCCCGGCCGACCGCAGTCGTCAGGGCAAGCTGCTTCGCGACGCCGAGTGCCGCGCGTCGATGACGGCCGACGAACTGGCCGCCCTGGTCCGCGTGCTGCGCCGCCGCCGGCTCGCGTACCAGGCCGTGCGCAAGGAACTCGCCGAGGCGAACCTGCGGCTCGTCGTCAGCATCGCCAAGAACTACCGCAACCGCGGGCTGCCGTTCGGCGACCTAATTCAGGAGGGCAACCGCGGGCTGATGCGGGCGGTGGACAAGTACGAGTGGCGGCTGGAGTTCAAGTTCGGCACCTACGCGACGTGGTGGGTGCGGCAGGGCATCACGCGGGCGCTGCACGACAACGCCCGCACGGTGCGCGTGCCGTGCCACCAGATCAGCCTGCTGTCGCGCATGGAGAAGACGCGCGGCGAGATGACGGCCGCGACCGGCCGCGAGCCGACCACCGAGGAACTAGCGGCGGCGCTGGACATCAAGCCCGAAGACGCCCGCAGCCTGCGCATCGTCGGCCGGCACCCGGTCAGCCTGAACGACTCGGTCGGCGGCGAGGGCGAGCGCGCGCTCGAAGACTTCCTGAGCGACACCCACATTGTGAACCCCGGCGAACACGTCGATGCCAGCCTGTTGAAGGAACGCATCAGCGAGGTGCTGAAGTCGCTCGCGCCCCGCGAGCGCGAGGTTATCGAACTCCGCTTCGGGCTGAAGGATGGCACGCCGCGAACGCTCGACGAGGTGGCGAAGCAGTACGGCATCACGCGCGAGCGCATCCGCCAGATCGAGGCGCGCGGGCTGCTGAAGCTCCGCCAGCCGACGCGCTCGTGCCGGCTTGAAGAGTTTGCCGACGAGAACGATTAAGCGGCAGAAAGACGAAGAGCCGCAGATAACGCAGACGGACGCAGATTAAAGACAAGAGGCGGAGTGCTTCAACACTCTCTCGGTCTTCTGTCCTGATCTGCGTCCGTCTGCGTCATCCGCGGCTCTTGTGTATTGTTGGAGACTTCTCGCGAAGCCGGCACTGCACTTCAGTAGAAGAATCACTTGTAAGAGGAAGAGAAGAGCCGCAGATAACGCAGACGGACGCAGATTAAAGACAAGAGGCGGAGTGCTTCAACACTCTCTCGGTCTTCTGTCCTGATCTGCGTCCGTCTGCGTCATCCGCGGCTCTTCGTCTTTCTGCTTTCCTGCCGCCTACCGCTTGGGGCGGGACACCTCGACCGTGACCGGGCCGTTGGTCGCGGGCTTGCGGTCGGCTTCCAACTCGGCCGCGAACTTCTGGGCCACCGACGCGGCGTTGTCGGCGCTCACGTCGCCGGGCACGACGAGCATCGTCGGCGGCGTGGGCCGCAGCGCCGGCGGCGGAGTCGCGTCCGCGGGCCGGGTCGGGATCGGCTGGCCCTGCTGCGTGATCGGCACTTCCTTGGCGAACGGGCCGATGGGCTTGAACGTCGTGTTGCAGCCGACCAGCGCGACGATACCCAGTGCGAAGAGGAGCGTCTTCACGGCTTCACCTCCCGCACCGTTTCCGCGGTGCCGGACACGGGGACCGGCGCGGCCGGCGCGACCAGATTCGCGGCTGCCGCCTTCGGGTCGAGCGGCTTCTCCGGCGCCAGATCGAACGACGCCGCGAACCCGGTGCCCGAGCCGACCGGCAGCGGCGCCTTCGCGCTCTTCGGCACCCCCAGCGCCGCGACCCGCGTTTCGTAGATCGCTTTCGCCTGCCGCTCCAGCTCATCCACCTCGCGCATCAGCGCCTCGTCCTTCTTCTCGTCCGCGGCCTGGCGCAACCGCAGGCACACGTCGAGCCGCCGCAGCAGCGCGTCGGCCTCGGCCTTCACCGCCGCTTGAACCACGTCCGGCGGGAGCGGCGCGGACGGCCGCGCGCCTCCCAAGACCGAACCGTTGCGCACGACCGGCCCGGCCGGTTTCGGCGCGCTAACGAACATTCGTTTGTACCACGGCCGCTCGTCGGTCGCGGTCGCGGGTGTGTCGGCCGCGACGGCCGGCACGGCGCCGACCGCGAGTGCGGCCGCGACCCCCCAGGCCCGGAATCGGATCATGGCTTCCCCCTTATGTCGTCTTCCGGCGGCGCACGTTCCCCCGGGCGCACCGAACGCTGACAAATTCGTTGTGGATGTGCGGGCTTATGCCAACGCGAAACGGGCGTGTAAAGGCCACCTGCGCTCGCCGCGCGAGCGGGAGTGAATACAGAAGGTGGTAAGCGGTTGGTGTTGAGGTTCCACAGGTGCTCTCCGCCCTGTGCTACGGACGACGGCCCCTCCGGGCGGAAAACAGCGGCTTGCCTTCTGTCTTCCGCCCGGAGGGGCCGTCGTCCGTAGCACAGGGCGGAGAGCACCTGTG
>CANLGS010000420.1 GCA_947490035.1 Gemmataceae bacterium | reverse complement strand
TTCGAGAAGAAGGTGCGGCCCATCTTGGTGGCGAACTGCATCAAGTGTCACGACGCGAAGGTGCAAAAGGGCGGGTTGCGGCTCGACGCGAAGGCCGAGTTCGCGAAGGGCGGCGACAGCGGCAAGGTGGTGACGCCCGGCGACCCGGCCAAGAGCCGGCTTGTCGATGCCGTCGGCTACGCGGGCGAAATCAAGATGCCGCCGAACGGCAAACTCGCGGACGCGGACATCGCGACCCTCACCGAATGGGTGAAGGGTGGCGCGCCGTGGCCGAACGACGGCGCCGGGGCTACCGGCACGGGCGCGAAGTTCGACCTGCACGCCCGCGCGAAGGCGCACTGGTCGTTCGCGCCGATCAAGCGCCCTCCAATCCCGGTTAGACGCGAGCCGAAGGCGAGCGAGCACCCGATCGACAAGTTTCTGCTCGCGCGTCTTGAGAAGGAAGGGCTGACGTTCGCCGCGCCCGCGGACAAGCGCGTGCTGCTCCGGCGTGTCCACTTCGACCTGATCGGGCTGCCGCCGTCGGCCGCGGAGATCGACGCGTTCCTCAAAGACGACGCGCCCGATGCTTACGAGAAGGTAGTCGAGAAGTTGCTCGCGTTGCCGCAATACGGCGAGCGGTGGGGCCGCCACTGGCTCGACCTCGTGAGGTACGCCGAAACGCACGGTCACGAGTTCGACTTCGAGATTCCCGACGCCTGGCGCTACCGCGACTACGTCGTCCGCGCGCTCAACGCGGACGTGCCGTTCGACCAGTTCCTGACCGAACACATCGCGGGCGATTTACTCCCCGCGCGGCGCGCGAAGGACGGCACGAACGACGCTCTCGTCGCGACCGGCTTCTGGTGGCTGGGCGAAGCGAAGCACTCGCCGGTCGATTCGCGCGCCGAGTACGCCGACCGCGTAGACAACCAGATCGACGTGTTCGGCAAGGCGGTGTTCGGCCTCACGGTCAGTTGCGCGCGGTGTCACGACCACAAGTTCGACCCGATCGCGACGAAGGACTACTACGCGCTGTTCGGCGTGTTAAGCAGCTCTCGCTACAACCGCGCCGACGTGAGCGACCCCGCGCCCGCGATCAAGCTACTCGACGAGTTGAAGCAGGCGCGCGCGGACCTCGACCAGGCGAGCGGGGGGCATAAGCCCCCCGAGGTTCCGCCATCACCTCAAGGCGCGGCGTGGCGTGCGAAGGCGACCGCGTTCGAGGAGTTCGGGCGCGACTGGCGCAAGCGGTGGTTCGCGGACGGCCTCGCGCTGCGCCCGGAGGCCAGCACCGACTACCCGCACAGCGGGCGCGAGGCGCGCAAGCTCCTGGGCGCGCTGCGCTCGCCCACGTTCACCATTCAGGAACCCTACCTCGCGGTCCGCGTCGCGGGGCAGAGCGCACGCGCGCGGCTCATCCTCAACGGCCTGCAACTCGTGCAAGCCCCGATCTACGGCGGCCTCGCGCAGACGATCAACCACGGCGAAGAACTCAAGTGGATGGTGTTCGACCTGCGCATGTGGAAGGGCCAACCGGCGTACCTCGAACTGCTCGACGACGGCCCAGGCTGGTTCGCGCTTTCGGAAGCGTGGTTCGCGGCCGCGCCGCCGCCCGGCGAACCGGGCACGAAGGTGCAATCGCCCGACTTGCCCGCGACCGACAAGCCGGACGTGAAGAAGCTCATCGACCGCGTGCGCGAACTCGAAGCGAAGATTCCCGACGCGCGGCGCGCGCCCACGATGACCGACGGCGACGGCCTCGACGAGCGCGTGTTCATTCGCGGCAGCCACAAGAACCCCGGCGTGGTGGCACCGCGCGCAACGCTCGAAGCGTTCGGCAAGCCGACGTTCGACGGCAAGGGCAGCGGGCGCCTCGAACTGGCGCGCACGGTCACCGACCCGGCAAACCCGCTCGTCGCGCGCGTGATCGTGAACCGCCTCTGGAAGCACCACTTCGGCGAAGGTATCGTCCGCAGTCCCGACGACTTCGGCCTTCAGGGACAACTGCCTTCGCACCCGGAGTTGCTCGACTGGTTGGCGAGCGAGATGGTGAACCCCGACCGTAAGGGAGGGGGTGCGGCTTGGTCCCTCAAGCGCATGCACCGGCTCATGCTGCTGTCGAGCGCCTATCGTCAATCGAGCAAGGCGACGCCCGCGCAGGCGAAACTCGCGCTCACCGCGGACCCGCAGAACCGGTTGCTGCACCGCCAGAACGTGCAGCGGCTCGAAGCCGAAGCGATCCGCGACACCATCCTCGCCGTCAGCGGCCGGCTCGACCCGAAGATGGAAGGGCCGGGCGTGCTGCCGCACCTCACGGAGCATCAGGTCGGCCGCGGGCGCCCGGGGTCGGGGCCGCTAGACGGCGACGGCCGGCGCAGCGTCTACCTCCAGGTGCGGCGCAACTTCATCAACCCGATGTTCACCGCGTTCGACTACCCGACGCCGTTCTCCACCATCGGCCGGCGCACCGTGTCCAACGTGCCGGCGCAGGCGCTCGTGATGCTAAACAACCCGTTCGTGCTTCAACAGGCCGACCTGTGGGCGAAGCGCGTGCTGGCAATGCCGAACCTGAAGCCGGAGGACCGCGTGCAACAGATGTACGCGACCGCGTTCGGGCGCGACCCGACGAAGGACGAACTGACCGCCGCGACCGCGTTCGTCGCGGAGCAGATCGCCGAGTACGGGGAGGCGCGTCAGGCGAAGGCGTGGGCCGACCTCGCGCACGTCCTCTTCAACGCGAAAGAGTTCATCTTCGTGGAGTGAAGAGAGGAGTTGCGGTTTTCAGCCCCTTCGGAGCGATAACCCAACGCCTTTTGGAGACTGTAGTTTCAGGAGTGCCAGGTTGTTGGTGTCGTCTTTGCCCTCTCCCCTTGCGGGAGAGGGCCGCCGCGATTCGCGGCGGGGTGAGGGGTACGTCACCCGGCGCGTGGAGCCTTACCCCTCACCCGTCGGCGAAGCGCCGACACCCTCTCCCGCAAGGGGAGAGGGACACAACAAGAACCAACGGCACTGCTGAAACTACAGTCTCGCCTTTTGTGCTTTTGTGTGGCGAATCCGTCTTCCGCCGTTCAGGATGCGTTTTTGCGGCGCAAGTCGATCGCGGGACCGCGTTCGAGCGGTGAACCTGCCCCCGAGGAGTGCGACCATGACCCGCTCGAACGCTACCAACCCGTCGAACCAGCCGAGCATCGAAGCGCTGATGATGCGCTTCCTCGCCAACCGCTCAGACGCTTCGGCAGTCGAGCCGGGCGAGAGCGAAGTTGAGCCGCACGAGGTCGCGGCCGGGTTCCGGGTGGACCCGCGAGCGGCCTGGCTCGACGCCAACTACGCCGCGGCGTCTGCGGCCCAACTCCCGCCGGAATGGTCGGCGCTCGTCGGGCAGCAGTCGTCCGCGTTCGCGCTGCCGATGGCCGCCGGGCACTTCCCGCAGCGCGTCAAAGACCTTCAGCCGCTCCTCGCGAAGTTCAACCCCGCCGAACTCCGGCCGACCGGCACGCAGGGCGCGCTGCCCGCGTTCACCAACCTCCGAACCTGGATCGCCAAGAACGGGTCCGCGAATCCCCTTCTTGCGGCCGGCATCGCCCGCACTTTGGGCGACTTCGACACCGCCGAGGCGCTGCTCGCGAACCTGAACGGCGCCGACAACGACAAGGCCGCGCTACGGTGGCAGCGGGGCGAGTGTGGCGAAGCCCTGAGTGCGTGGGACGCGATGCCGGACGCGCCGGCGGTGCTGTTCAACCGCGGGATGGCGCGGCTGTTCCTGGGTCGGGTGGCGGAGGCCCGCGAGTCGCTGCAAAAGGCGGTGGACGCGATCCCCGAAACGAGCGGCTGGCACACGCTGGCGCGGCTCTACCTCGCGGTCGCCGAGATTCACGGGTGACGTGTGGAACACCTTCGATCTTCGTGGCACAGGCTTTCGAGCCTGTGCTTTTTCGTTCGAGAAAGTGAAGCACAGGCTGAAAGCCTGTGCCACAAGAAGCAAGCAACATAGCCACTTGCCCGCCGGCGCGCCTGCGGGTAGCCTGATGCCGCCCACCTTTCCTTCCCGCCGGAGCACACGCAATGAGAACCCGCCTCGCGGCCGTCGCACTCGCGCTGGCCTTCGTCTTCACTTCCACCGCCCTTTCCGAAGACAACAAGCCGCCGGCCGGGTTCACCGCGCTGTTCAACGGCAAGAACACCGACGGGTGGAAGGGCCACACCACGATGAAGGAGCGGGCCACGAAGACGCCCGAAGAACTGACCAAACTCCAGGAGGTGCGGAGCAAGACCGCGTCGGAGCACTGGAAGGCCGCGGACGGGGCCATCCACTGCGACGGCAAGGGCGGCGTCAGCCTCGTGACCGACAAGGACTACGGCAACTTCGAGCTGATGGTGGACTGGAAGATCGAGAAGAACGGCGACAGCGGGTTGTACCTTCGCGGACAGCCGCAGGTGCAGATTTGGGACTCGGAGAACACGCCGGGCGCGAAGGGCGTGGACAAGAACTCCGGCTCCGGCGGGCTGTGGAACAACCCGGCCGGCGACAAGGCCAAGATCCCGCTGAAGAAGGCCGACAAGCCGGTCGGCGAGTGGAACACGTTCCACATCACGGTGGTCGGCGACGAGGTGACGATCAAGCTCAACGGCGAGTTGGTTGTCGATAAGGGCAAGTTGCTGAACTACTGGGACAAGGGCAAGCCAGTGCCGGAGAAGGGGCCGGTCGAGCTACAGTTCCACGGCGACCCGCTGTGGTTCAAGAACATCTACATCAAGCCGATCTTTCCCAGATGAACGCCTCTGGGAACACGAATCGGCTGTGCGGTCACAG
>CANLGS010000419.1 GCA_947490035.1 Gemmataceae bacterium | reverse complement strand
CTCGCCGAACTCCGTCACCTTGGGCACGATGCCCCGCATGAACGCGATCAGTTCGGGCTTCGGAAGCCCGTACTGCGTGCGGGCCACAGCAAGCACGTACTCCAGAACGGTCGGGTGGCGGACGACGATGTCGAGGTTCGCGAGTAGGTCGGCGAAGTAGAGCAACTCCGCCCGTCGGCTGAGCGCCTTCCCGGCGCCCGCGAGCCGTTCCGGGTTGTGGTGGTGGCGGATCGGCTCGACGATCTCCGCGGGGAGTTTCCAAATCGCCAGCAGTTCGGCGCTCACCTCCGCGTGGCTGACGCCGAACGTTTCCTCTTCCGCCTCGCACGCCTGCGCGAGCAACCGGTCCCCCCAGCGCGCGGTCATGTCGCGCCACGCGTCGGGGTAGGTCTGCTGGAGCAGCACCGCGCCCATGTCGCGGAGCAACCCGGCGACCATGTCGTCAGCCGGCGAACTGCGGGGCGTGCGCGCGGAGATGTCGCGCGCGATGATCGCCCCCGCGACCGAAGTGATCTGGTAGGCCCGCGTCTCCGGGTCGGACGGCCCGGATTTCAGGGCGGGCATCGACAGACCCAGCGCGAGCGACCGCACCGGCCCGAGGCCCAGCACGGAGACGGCGCGCTCCAGCGAAGCGACCGGCTTACTCAAGCCGTACAGACAGGAGTTGACCGCTTTCAGAAGTTTCGCGCACAGGGCCGGGTCTTGCGACAGGAGGGCGACGATCTCCTTGGGGTCGCAGTCGGGGCGGCTCGCCGCGCTGACGACCTGGAGCGCCACGGCCGGCGGCGTCGGGAGGCGGCGCGGGTCGAGAACCGCCGTGAGTACGGCCTCACGCCGGGTAGACCGGGTGTTCAGAGCTTTGGCCCGAGAGGGGGAAATGACTGACACCAATACCATCCTTCGCAACTGACGGCAGGCGCAATAACCTTGGGGGATGTGCAAGGGTTGGTTACGAAGGAGTTGCTGTCAACCGGTCCGGCTCGCGGCCCGGAACCGGCGCCCGTGGGAGGGTCGCGAATTCGGCTGGGAGTTCAGCTTTCGGTTCCGGCAATGAGACGGACCGGCGGCCGTGCGTGAGGGATCGGGAGGAACCAGACGTGAGAGGCGCCGAAACGCGATGGCCGCGCGAGATTGCATCTCGCGCGGCCGTCGCGTTGTCGGGCGGCGATTAGTGGCCGCAGCCACAGCTGTTGGAACCGGCCGAGCGGCAGCCCGCGACGGCGCCGAACGTGACCGCGGCCATGATGATCGCCATGATAAGCTTGCGCATGGGACTGTCCATCCGTGGAAGGCGAAGGTTCCACCGGCCGTCGTGACCGGTTCGGCTCCCGCGTGCGAACCGTGCGGGAACGAGTGGAATATCGGCACCGTTTCCGCGACGATGGAGCGCGAACCGCACGACCTTGTCGCGGGCACGGGGCCGGCGGGCGAATCGTGTCGGTGGTTCCGTTTGTGCGGGTGAACGATGCACTACTTCCTCTTCTACGACGTTGTTCCGGACTACGCGGAGCGACGCGCGCCCCTTCGGGCGGCGCATCTGGCGCACGCGTGGTCGGCGGCCGATCGCGGGGAGTTGGTGCTGGGCGGCGCGCTCGCCGACCCGACCGATGGGGCCGTGCTGCTGTTCTGGTGTGATTCACCCGCGCCCGTGGAAGCGTTCGCGAACGCCGACCCGTACGTGATCGCCGGGCTGGTCACGCGCTGGAAGGTGCGCGCCTGGACAACGGTGGTGGGGGAAGGAGCGAGTACGCCGATTCGATCTTGAGAGTAGCCCGCCACTCCGTGGCGGTCTTCTGTGTGCTTCGCGAAGAGAAGAACCGCCACGGAGTGGCGGGCTACTCTCAAGGCGTTAGCCCCACGTCACCAGGCCCGGCTCGAACAGGTGCGGCAGGTTCAGGTGCTTCGGCAGCACGCGCACGCCGAACCCGAAGTGGCCGCTCGCGCGGCACGGCACCTGGCCCGCGAACACCATGCTCGGGCCGGGCGGCGCGCCGTTCGCGTCCAGCGGCATCGTCTTTGGGTCCGCGATGTCGCCCATCGCGTCCAGCACGCCGTGACACAGTTGCACTTCCACCTCGTCCGGGCGGAACGGCCCGAGGTGGACGCGGACCTTCACCGGGAACGTCGCGCCCACGCGCAGCGCGTCGCCGGTCGGCGCCTCGACGTTCTCGACGCGCACCTGCGACCAGCCCGCGGCCACGCGCTTGCGCCACGCGGCCAGTTCCTTCGCGCCTTGCAGGTGGTTCGCGTTCAGCTTCGCCGCGCGGCGGTGGCTCGGCACGTAGCACTTCTCGGTGTACTGCTCCACCATGCGGTTCGTGTTGAACACCGGCACGAGGCTCATGATCGACCGCTTCATGCGGCGCACCCACTCGCGGGGTATCCCGCCGGCGTCGCGCTTGTAGAACGTCGGCGCGATGTCCTGTTCGAGCAGGTCGAGCAGCGCGCGGCTCTCGACCTCGTCCTGGTACACGAGGTCGGTGTACTCCTCGCCGGCGCCGATCGCCCAGCCGTTGTCGCCGTCGTACCCCTCGACCCACCAGCCGTCGAGGATGCTCAGGTTCAGCCCGCCGTTGCCGCAGATCTTCATGCCGCTGGTGCCGGACGCCTCCAGTGGGCGCCGCGGGTTGTTCAGCCACACGTCCACGCCCTGCACCAGGTAGCGCGCGACGCTCATGTCGTAGTCTTCGATGAACACCACGCGCTTGCGGAACTCCGGCTTGCGCGACTGCTGCACGACGCGCTGGATGAGTTCCTTGCCGCCGCGGTCCTGCGGGTGCGCCTTGCCCGCGAAGATGAACTGCACCGGCCGGTCCTTGCTGTTCACCAGCGCCGCGATCCGCTCCGCGTTGCGGAAGATCAGGTCGCCGCGCTTGTAGGTGGCGAAGCGGCGCGCGAAGCCGATAGTCAGCGCGTCGGGGTCGAGCACCTCGTCGGCGCCTTCGACCTCCGACGGCGTCGAGCCGCGGCGCTTGAGCTGCGAGCGCAGCCGCGAGCGGGCGAGAGCGACGAGCCGTTCGCGGCCGCGCTCGTGCGTGCGCCACAGTTCGCCGTCGGGAATCTGCTCGACGCGCTTCCAGATGGCGAAGTCGGTCGGCCGCCCCTCCCACTGGATGCCGAGGTAGCGGTCGTAGAGTTGCGCGAACTCGGGCGCGAGCCAGCTCTGCGTGTGGACGCCGTTGGTGATGCTCGTGATCGGCACCTCGCTCGCGGGTAGCTCCGGCCACAGCTCCTTCCACATGCGGCGCGACACGCTGCCGTGCAGCTTGCTCACGCCGTTGGACACGTTCGCCAGTTTCAGCGCCAGCACCGTCATGCCGAACGGCTCCTGCTCGTTCGTCGGGTGCTGCCGGCCGAGGGCGGCGAGCGCGTCGCGGTCGATGCCCATCTTCGCCATGTAGTCGCCGAGGTACTGCTCGGCCATGTGAACGGGGAACGAGTCGTTGCCCGCCGGCACCGGCGTGTGCGTGGTGAAGCACGTCCCGGCCTTCACCGCTTCGTAGGCCGTCGCGAAGTCGAGGCCGTGTTCCTCCATCAACAGCCGGATGCGCTCCAGCCCGGTGAACGCCGCGTGCCCTTCGTTCATGTGGCACACGGTCGGCATGCGACCCATCGCCCTGAGGGCGCGAATGCCGCCGATGCCGAGGATGATCTCTTGTTGGATGCGGTTGTGGTGGTCGCCGCCGTAGAGCTGCGACGTGATCGCGCGGTCTTCGGGCTTGTTCTGCGGGATGTTCGCGTCGAGCAGGTACAGCGGCACGCGGCCGACCTGAATGTGCCACACCTTCAGCGCGATCTCGCGCCCCGGCAGCGGCACCGTGACGAATAGCGGCTTCCCCTCGGAGTCGTTTTCGTGCGTCAGCGGCAGCGTGAAGAAGTCGTTCTCCGGGTAGCGCTCCTGCTGCCAGCCGTCCACGTTGAGGTACTGGCGGAAGTACCCTTCGCGGTACATGAGCGTGACGCCCATGAGCGGCAGGCCGAGGTCGCTGGCGCTCTTGAGGTGGTCGCCGGCCAGCACGCCCAGACCGCCGGAGTAGACGGGCACGCTCTCGTGAATCCCGAACTCGGCGGAGAAGTAGCCGACGCGCGCGCCCGCGTCCTCACCCGCCTCCGCGCCGTGGTGTTCCTGATACCACGTCGGCGCCTTCAGGTAGTGGTCGAGCGCCGCCGCGACGCGGTCCATGTGCGCCAGGAACCCGTCGTCGTGTTCGAGTTCCTCGTAGCGGGTCTGGTCGGTCGCGCCGAGGAGTCGAATGGGGCTGTGGTCGAGCGCCTCGAACAGGTCCGGGTTGACGCGGCGGAACAGCGCGACGGCGTCGGCGTTCCAGCACCACCACAGGTTGTACGCGAGCGTTTGGAGCGGTCGGAGCTGGTCGGGGAGTCGGGGCAGAACGGTGAACGAACGGATGGAGCGGCCGGCCATGCAGGCATCCTCTGCCAAGTAAGGTCGCGTGGAAGGGCGGCGTGAGAGAGGCGCTACCACCCAAGTCGCGAGATAATCTAGGCAAACTGCGACAGATTTTCAACCCGACACCGGCTCCGCGTGCCGCGAATTCCTGGCCAAGTGGATTCAATGAAATCGGGAGCGACCGGCTTGTATTCGGTTCTGAATCAATTATCATCCTCAACACACAAAGGGGCATCACAAACAAACAACGATCCGCGAGAGGGCTAGAATCCAGGCGATTCGCGATACCTGCGCTCCAAGTCGGCCATGAGTATTGGCCGTTGCTTCTTGGATCGTGCCTTCCTCATGATCTTGCGTCGTTTCATTGCCTCTTGCTGGGATTGGGGCACT
>CANLGS010000418.1 GCA_947490035.1 Gemmataceae bacterium | reverse complement strand
GGCCCGTCGCGCTCGGCGTGGACCGCGCGCGAGTGGGCGAGCAGGTAGTACGACGCCACCGGAGTGACAGTAACGGACACCAGGAGCGACGCCAGGATCGACACGATGTACGCCATGCCGAGCGGGGCGAACAGCCGGCCCTCGACCCCGGACAGCGCGAACAGGGGCAGGAACACCAGCACGACGACCACCGTGCCGAAGACGATCGCGGAGCGGATTTCGCGGCTGGCCTCGTACACCACGCGAAGCGGGTGCTTCGGTTCGGCCGCGCGGTTGTTCTCGCGCAGCCGACGGAAGATGTTTTCGACATCCACAATCGCGTCATCGACCAGTTCACCCATCGCGACCGCGACGCCGCCGAGCGTCATCACGTTGATGGTGAGTTCGACGCCGGTCAGTTGGCCGACGAACTTGAACACGATGACAGTGACGGCCAGCGACAGCGGGATCGCGGTGAGCGAAATAAACGTGGTGCCGACGTTCAGGAGGAACAGGGTCAGGACGATCAGCACCAGCACGGCCCCGACGACCAGCGCCTCGCCGACGTTGTACACGCCCCGGTCGATGAAGTTCTTGAGTTGGAACAGGTCGTGATTGACGACCACGTCCTTCGGGAACGCCGGCTCCAGTTCGCGCAGCGCCGCGTGAACCTGTTCAGTTAGCGCACGGGTGTCGGCGTGGGGCTGCTTGACGACGGTGATGACGACACCGGGCATTCCGTCCACACTCGCGTCCCCGCGCTTCAATTCCGGCCCCTCGACCACGCGGGCGACCTGGTGCAGCAGAATCGGGCGCGCGGTCGCGCCGGACGCCGAGCCGTCCTTGCCGTCGGGGTGGCCGGGCAGTTGCGGCGGGGGCGGTTTGACCACCACTTGATTCAAGTCCGCAATCACCTTCGCCGGTTCCGGGCCGAGTTGCGCGATGACGCGAATGGGGCGTTCGGTGTCGCCTCGCACGTCGAACCCGCCGGTGGCGTTCAGGTTGCTGGCCCGCACCGCCGCCTCGACCTCCGGCACCGTCACCCCGAACTTGCGCAGCGCGTCCGGGTTCAGCAGCACCTGATACTGTTTCTTCTCGCCGCCAAGCACGATCACTTCGGCCACGCCGGGAATCTTCAACAGCCGGGGGCGGATGACGGTGTGGGCGAGCGTGCCGAGTTCCATCGGCTTCGTCGTGCCGTCCTTCGACGCCACTCCGATGTGCATGATCTGCCCCATAATTGAACTGGTCGGGGGCATCTCCGGGCGCACGCCGGGCGGCATCTGGTTGAGGACGGTCGCGAGCCGCTCCTGAACGGTCTGCCGGGCGGCCCGCACGTCCACCTGCCAGCCGAACTCGACGTAGATGACCGCGAGGCCGGCGGTACACTGCCCGCGCACGGCTTCCACGCCGTTGGCCCCCAGGATGGCGGTCTCGATCGGGTGAGCGACCCGCGCCTCGACTTCGTTTGGGGCCAGGCCGGGGCACTCGACCAGAAGGACCACACGTGGCCGGTCGAGATCGGGCAGCACGTCGATCGGCATCGTGGTCGCGAGGTACGACCCGTAGAAGAGAACCGCGAGTGCGGTCAGCACCACGATGGCGCGGTAACGGAGAGCGGCGCGGATGACGGCGTCGAGCATGGCTTAATCCTTCTCTTCGTGGAACGAGCCGTCGGCGTGCCAGTGCCCCTTCTTGCCCCCGGTTCCGCCGAAGCCGCGAGCCTGAAGTGCCTTCAGCGCGCGGTTGACCGCCGCCGCGTTGTTCCGCAGCACCGACACGCCGGCCTCGATGCCGTTACCCGGCGCGATGGCGACGTTGAGCCGGTCTTCGGCCACGATCACGACCGGCTTGCGGTCGAACACGTCCCCGTTCTGGCGGAACACGAAAGCGTCGGCCCCCTCGCGAACGACGGCCTCCGCTGGCAGCACGATGACCTTCGGAACTGAACCCGTGGGCACGCGGAGTCGGACTTGGCGGCCGGGCCGGTAGCGCCAGGCGAGGTACGTCTTGCCGTCCCGCTCGTAGGGCGTCCCCTCGTTGGCGAGCGCGGCATAGAACGGGAACGTGCGGGTCGTCGGGTCCGTCTTCCCCACCGACCGGATGACGAGTTTCGTCTCGGTCGCGCGGCCCTTCGGAGCCGGCTCCAGAAAGTCCACGCCGACCGGCCGGCCCGCGCCGGTGGCGTCCGTCACCAACCCCGCTTCGGTCTCGAACGCTTGCCCCTCGATCAAGAGTTCGCGGTAGTCCGCCAGCCGCGCGAGAACTTGACCGGCGGTTATGCCCTGGCCCTGTGCGACCGCGACCGACTCGACCTCGAATGCAAACATCGCCGCGTCGCCCGGAACGGGTGGCGTGCCCGCGCCAACCGGAACCGTGCGGGCCGGCGGGTTCGCGGGCGGCACCGCGATCACGATCTCAGTGACGTAATCCCCAGCCTTGACTTTTTTCACCTGGGCCTCATCCAGGCCGAAGAGCAGCAGTTGGCGGCGGTGGCCTTCGACCTGCGTGGTCAGCCGCCGCACCTGGTTCTCGTCGTCGATCAGGTCTTGCCCCGGCTTGGTTCCGCCGGCGACGAGTTTGGCCGTCTGGTCCCGCCGAACGGTCGCCGCGACGAGGTCTTTCGCGGACCGGGCCAGGTCGGTCTGACTGGCCTGCAAAAACTCGCTGGATAGTTGAACGGTGAACAGCGGGTCGCCGGGGCGGACTGCCTCACCCGGCGTGACGTGAACCTTCGCGACGACCCCCGCCACGGGGAACGACACCGCCCGCGCGCGGCCGGGCGCGTCGGTGATAACGCCGGGCACCTCAATGACCGTCGGGTAGTCTTCGAGGCGCACTTCCTCGCTTCGCAGATCGAGACCCCGCACGGCCTCCTCACTCAGCTTCACGCTCTGAATGTCCACAGGGCCGGAGCCGCCCCCGGCGGCCGGTTCGGGTGCGTCGGGCTTTTGCCAGAGGTGCCGCTGGGTCCACGCAACGGCACCAATGCCCGCGAGAACCAAAAGGACGAACAACGGCCGGAGAACGGTACGCAGGCGCATAGGGCACCTCGCCACGGCGGGACACGGGTCGGGAATTTGGGGACGGTGCGGAACCCAGCGTCCGAAGTCGCGGGCGCGGGTCAGCGAAAAGGGACCGGCGAGACGTGATGTGGGCGTGCGTCGGCGCGCGACGCAACCCGCACCGGGTCCGGTCCTGGTGGCGGGTTAGATCGTGAGCGTGCAGAAGGTGATGTAGAGCGGCGCGAACGGCCCGGCGGTGGGCGGGGGCAAGCCGAGCGGGGTCGGCGACGAGTCGAGGAAGTTCGCGAACGCCGGCCCCATGTCAACCAGCGAGAGATCGAGTTCAAGGGCAACGACGGCGTCGAACGCGGGCGGTGGGACCGGCGCGACGCTCAGGTCCGAGAGGTCCACCGCGTCGGCGTCGTGGTCATCCCCGTCGTGTTCGTGGTCGTCGTGATCTGGAACGAAAAGGTCGAGCAGTTCATGGGCGTGGAAGTGGGGAACGTCCGTGTGCGCCGCGAGGTTGGCGTGCGCGTGTGCGTGCCCGACCGCCAACCCCGATTGGAGCAGCACAAGAAGGACCGGCAATACGCGGCGAATCGTCATCGGTCGAAACACCCCACTGCCGGGTATCATCGCCGGTTCATAGGCGAACGTCAACCCGCTCCCGACTTCGTCCGAAGCCGGACCGCCACTTTCTCGCGTGTCCGGTGGCGATCACCGCTTGTCAGGGAGGGGCTTTGGGGGCGGCATCATCACTGGACCCGCGCCCGGTCCCGGTGGCGCGGGCGGCGATCCCGGCCACCACTCTTCGAGGAGCAACCCGGACAACTCAGCGGCGGCCCGCCATGCCTCGCCAAGCGACTTGTTGGTCTCCAGGCGTGCTTCGGCCACGGCCCGCTGCGCCTGGACGACCCGCAAACACTCGAATTGCCCGCCCTTGAACGCGGCCAGCGACAACTTGTAGGTCTCTTCCGCTCGCGGGATCAGTTCCTTCTGGTACACCCCGGCACGCTCGCGGGCGGCGGCGTAGGTCTGGAATGCGGCGGCAACCCGCGCCGCCAGTTCGTTCTCGGTCTGCCCGACGGCCTGGATCGCCATACCCAGTTCGGCCTTCGCCGCCCGGATGTTGCCCTGGTTGCGGTTCCAGAGCGGCACCGGCATGCTCAGTCCGAACGCGGCGTCGTTGGACTTGTTTTCGTTTTGGCGGATGAAACCCGCGTAAGCGGTGACGTTCGGAATCGGCTCGACTTCGGCCCTCCGCACCGCCGCCTGTGCCTTTTCGACCCCGACCCGTGCCGAGCGAGCCTGTGGGTGGTAGGCGAGTACCGCCTCACGCACCGCATCCGGGTCGTAGTCGGGCAGGCCGTCAAAGGTGCCGGTGACGGAGGCCGGGATGAGTGCATGGTTCCCGGTGACGGCTGCCAGCCGCCGGTACGCGCCGGGCAGTTCTCGCCGCACCGCCTGAAGTTCGGCCCGAAATCGCTCTCGCTCGACTTCTAACTGAATCAGGTCCAGTCGAGCGAGTTGCTGCGCCGCCAGAAGAGCTTTTCCGTTTGCAACCGCTTCGTCCGCCAACTTGACGAGTTCGGCCAGGATTTCGGCCCGCCGCTGAAGAGCGAGCGCCTCTTAGAACACGGCGCGGACCGAACCGACAACCGCGAACCGCTCGGCAATCAGTTCGAGCGTCGCCTGGTCCACCTCACGCGCGGCCACCGCCTGCGCGAGCGTGAGTTTCTTGCCCGTGACGATGGTCTGCGTCACCTTCGGGGCAGTGATGATGCCGTTGCCGGTGCGGTCGCCGATCTCGTCCCAGGACGCCGCGAGTTCG
>CANLGS010000417.1 GCA_947490035.1 Gemmataceae bacterium | reverse complement strand
GGTTCCTATTTCGAGTCCCTGCCCGACCCCCGGCATACCCAGAACCGCAAGCACCTGTTCATCGACATCGTCGTGATCGCGGTGTGTGGCCTGGTCTGTGGGTGCGACGGCCCCACGGCCATTCGCCGCTGGGCCACCAATCGGGCCGACCGGCGGTCGAGTTCCTGCCGCTTGGCGTCCGACAGCGGCGGGCGGGGTTGGTCGGCGGCCACGCTGTCCAGAATCTCTTGGACCAGCGCCAGCCGCTCGGCCGTCGTCAGTCGGTCGATCCCCAGTTGCTCCAGTGTCGGCACGGTACAGCCCTCCTGCGTATGGGACACTCCCAGTCTACCCGCCGCGCGACGGGCGGTGAACATGAAACAGCAGACGTGGCCGGGTCAGGTGCGGCGCCGGGTTGCCTATTGCTCCTAGTCATTGGGGAGCAGACGTGCGACCAACAGCGCTGGCTCGGGTAGTTGGTGCGGCACGAGGTCGAGTGAGAACGGCAACGGTGGGTCCAGCGCCGACGCATCGGCGAGCGGTATGTCCATCAGGTTGTGCCTGACGCAATGCCGGATGGCCAGTTTGAGGTAACGTCTCAGCAGCACCAGCATCGGCAACTCGTCGTGGTCAACGCACCACCGGAGCACGTCGCCCGCTCCCTTTGCACTATTGCATGATCGGCACGCAGTTACGAGGTTGTCGGCCGCGTCTTCCCCGCCGCGCAGCCGCGGGGAGATGATCGAGCGAAAGGGCGTCTGTCGCCCCGCAGTATGCGCAGGCGCCCGCGGAGAAGATCTTCTCCCGCTCATCCTTGTACTGCGTGCCGAGTTTGAGCTTCCCCCGCAACAAGCCATAGTAAGTCTTGCTGCGCACGATGTAGTCGATCTGCTGGTACGTCGGTTTGCCGTGCCGCGCCGACGCGAAGGCCATCGCCATTTGTGCGTACGACCAGTACAGCGACTCTCCAATAGTGGTGGGCACGACCTGAGCCATCGCTGTGCCTTCTCTTGTCGAACTTAGAATTGGTTTGCGCGGTGAGGGAACCGCTCATTGCGCCGCGCAAACTAACATGGATGTTTATCCGAGATTCGGGCGGAACACAATGCCCGGCTTGACGTTCCTCGCCCAAACCACGCTCCTACTGAGACTGTAGGAGCAGGAGTGCCACCAAACCGGGGCTGTTAAGCCCGTGCCGGTTGGGAATCGGTAGTGTCTCCGTTTGGTTGTGTGTGGTGCGGGCACCTTCCGGAATTGCCCCGACTGTTGGGTATTTGACTATCGCCCACTGATCGCGCATAGTATTACTGTACGAATGAGCAAAGTTCACTCACCGGCACAATGACCGGGCCGCTACCGGGTTTTTGTGATAACGGTCACCCCCGGCCTCTTCCAACACCTGGAAATCCTGGTAAAATCGCATCATAACGGCCACTGCCTTGCGATGCAAAGCAGCGAAACGCTGGCAATCACTGCAAACCACGAGACGAGTGAAACAGAGGGGGGTGGCAGGGGGGTAACCAACCCTTCCAACTCCAAACGGGCTTACCCGTTAGATTTCAGGGCGATTCGGCCTGCCCGTGGCAACTGGGGGTACTCCCACTGCTACCGTCTCAATTTACTTCACCACTTCGACCTTCGTCTCGGCGGTTACGGGGCCGGTGTCGGTCTGCACCACGGCCTTCACCACAAGCGGGCCGTTGAACGGGCCGGCGTCTGGGGCGAATGTCAGCACTAACTCGCCTTCGCTTTTGTCCGCTGCGACGACCAACTTCGCCACCGTCACGCCCTTGATGTGGTCGGGTAGCACGAGCGTCACGGTCGCGGGGCCGGTCAGGTTCTTGCTGCGGCTCACCTTCACCGCGAACTTCACCTCACCTTCGGCCCGCACGCTCGTCTTGTCGATGCTCACGTCCAGACGCCCCGGCGTCACGACCACGATCATCTGCTGGTTCTGCTCCACCGAACTGAAGCTGACGGTGTGTTCGCGCCCGTCGATGGGGTCTTTGACCTTCGCGGTCGCCATCACGCACACGCGGCACGTGCGGCCCAACTCCATCCACGGCGGCAGGAACGCCGGGTACGCGAACTCCGTCTCGCCCGGCTTGACCGTGAACACCGGACCGCTGACGCCTTGCAGGTGCCGCGCCTGCTTGTCCGCGAGTTGCACCGAAATTATGCCGTCGAAGCCGTTGCGGTCGATCTTGTACTTGCGGAAGTACGTTTCGCCGCGCGGCGCGCTGGTCATCACGTACTGGTCGATGATCTTGAACGGCGTCGGGAACGCGACCGCGAGCGACAGTTCACTCGACCCGGAACGCTTGCCGGTCGGCGCCTTCACCGGTGCGGCCTTGCCCTTCAGAGGAGCGCCCGCGTCAACGAACTCCGCCGCGAGTGACACCGGCTTGTCACCGACGGTCGCGGTGCCGACGAGCGAAAGCGGCGAATGCCCAATAACGGCGTCGGCGGTCGCGGTGATGGTGAGGTCCGCGGTGGTCTGGTTCGCGACAAGCGTCAGCGGCTTCGCCTCGATGCCCTTCGGCAACCCGTCCACCTTCAACTCGATCGGCCCCTTGAACGCGCCGAACCGCTCCGCGGTCACCTTCACCTTAAGCGAACCGCCGCGCGGCACGGTGAACACGTCGGCCGCGACCGCGAGCCGGAAGCCGGGTTCGACCACTTCGGGCGCGTCGAGGACGCGGAGCCGGTAGACGAAGTTCGCGCCCGCACGGCCGCGAAACTTCTCCGCCACCTTCACGGTGTACACGCCGTCGGCCGGGGGCGCGAACGCGAACGCGCCTGGGTCCGCGGTCTCAGTGCCTTCGGCGCGCTTCAGTTCCTTGCCGGCGTCATCGTGAATCGTGACCACACCGCACAGCGGCGATTCGTAGCGGCGGGCTTGCAGGTCGAAGGTGTAGTTCCCGGTCTTCTTGAGATCGAGCTTCCACTCGCTCACCGTGCCGGGGCGCTCGATTGCGCCGTTCAGCGCGACCGGCGCCTGCTGCGTCTTCGTCGCGTCAGTGGCGTCCTTCAGATCGTCCGGTTTCGCCTTCAGCGGGAAGTGGAACTCCGGCACCTGTTCGGTCGTGACCGTGAGCCGGTACACGTAGGCGGGGCCGCCGAGCGTGCGCGCGTCGGTGACCCGCACGCGGTACTTGCCGGCCACCTTCGGCGTGAACTTCACGGAGCCGTCAGTGCCAACACAGGCGTGCCGCATCTGCTCCGCGACGACGTTGTTCTTCGCGTCGAGGATGTCGAGACGCGCGATCAGCGGCGAGTTGATCGACGTGCAGTGAACGAACGCGGTGACGGTCGTGCCGGCGGTCGCGTCGAACTCCCACAGGTCGATGTCTTCGCGCGGGAAGATGCGGCCGTTCGCGACGACCGGCAGCGTGATCGGCTTGGGCAGCGGTTCGCCGTCGATCTCGCGCTCGACCACTTCGGGCAGCTCGCCCACGACGAACACCGGCCCGCCGGCACCGCCCTGCGACGTGAACACCCGCACGCGCCGCGCCCCCAAAGGCGAGTCCTTCGCTAGCGTGATCTTCCCGGTCACGTCGGCGGGGTAGTCTTCTTGCTGCTGCGATTCCGGCAGCGGGAGAACCGGCCCCTCGAACCACACGCGCTTCGTCGGCGTGAGGTGCGGCGACGCGGTCACACCGGGGCCAGTCACCTCGAACGCGGGCTTATCGTGAAGGAACAGCCCGCCAACGCGCACGTCAACGGAGGTGCCGCGCTGCGCGCCCGCCGGGAAGACGTAACTCGCCGTCGGCGGATTAGCGGAGATTTCACCGCAGAGACCGCAGAGACCGCAGAGAGAAAGCAGGAGAGAACGATTCATGTTGAAAGCCTGTGCTGCCTTTTGGTCTTCCTCTCCGGTCTCCGCGGTCTCTGCGGTGAGTCGTCTTCACACCAGTTCCGACATCACCTTGCCGTTGTTGACCAGCGCGATGGGCCGGCCGTCGGCGGTGTGGGCCTCGTCCTTCGGGTCGATGCCCATCAGCGAGTACATCGTCGCGAACAGGTCTTCCGGGCCGTAGGGGTCACTCGCCGGCTTCTCCGCGCGCGCGTCGGTCTTGCCGACCACCACACCGGGCTTGATGCCGCCGCCGCCGAGCAGCACCGTGAACGCCGGACCCCAGTGGTCGCGGCCCGCGTTCTTGTTGATCCGCGGCGTGCGCCCGAACTCGCCTGTTACGACCACCATCGTCGAGTCGAGCATGCCGCGGTCGGACAGGTCGCGGAACAGCGTGCTGATGGCAGAGTCGTAAGCGGGCAAGAGCGAGTCCTTCAGCACCGCGAAGTTGCCGTCGTGCGTGTCCCAGTTCGAGTGGTCGATGGTCACGCACCGCACGCCGGCTTCGACCAGCCGCCGGGCCATGAGGCACGACTGGCCGAGCGTGTGCCGGCCGTACTCGTCGCGCAGCTTGTCCGCCTCCGCATGGATGTTGAACGCTTCCTTCGCTTGCCGCGATGTCATCAGGTCGAAGGCTTTGTCGCGGAAGGTGCTGAACGCGCCGGCCTGCGCGTTGGCTTTCACCTCCGCGCTCTTGTGGAAGCGGTCCACGGTTTCGAGCAACTTCTTGCGGTCGTCGAGCCGGTCGCTCGCGATGGCCGGCGGCGGCACGAGGTCCGGCACGCTGAAGTTCGGTGCGGACGGGTCGGCGTCGATTACGAAGGGCGCGTGGTTCGCGCCGAGGTACGACGCGCCGCCGCTCGGATGCACCTTCGGCAAGGCGACGTAAGCGGGTACGGACCCCTTCGGCCCGAGCTTCTTCGACACGACGGAGCCGACGCACGGGCGCTGGTTGTTCGGCGTGACCGAGGGGTTGAACCCGGCG
>CANLGS010000416.1 GCA_947490035.1 Gemmataceae bacterium | reverse complement strand
GCGTTCCCGTACTGGCTGTTCGCGCGCGGGCTGCGCACCGTGTCGCCGCAAGAGGCCGCGATCATCACGCTCATCGAACCGCTTATCAACCCGGTGTGGGCGTACCTCATCACGCCGGCGAAGGACACGCCGAACGTCTGGATGCTCGCCGGCGGCGCGCTCATTCTGCTCGCGCTCGTGTGGCGCTACCTGCCGGCGCGGAGGAACCCAGAATTGCCGCAAGACAAGCAGGCGGAGTGATGGCATAATGCCGTTTTCTTCCTCCGCGTTCTCTGCGCCCTCTGCGGTGAACTCTCATGCCACCTCTCCACCTCGCGACGTTCGCGTGCGATGTCACGCCGCCCGAAGATCATCCGCTGTGCGGCGGGTGGATCACCCCGGTGCGCGGCGTCGATGACCCGCTCAAGGCGCTCGGCGTCGTGCTGCTCGGCGCGGGTAAACCGGTCGTGCTGTGCGCGGTCGATTGGACGGGCCTTCGTAATGAGGCGTTCCGCATCTGGCGCGCGGCGCTCGCGGACGCGGCTCACACCACGCCCGAACACGTTTCACTTCATTGCGTTCATCCGCACAACGCGCCGTTCGCGGACGTGGAAGCCGAAAAGCTCATTGCCGCGGCGAAAGCCGCGAAGTCACTCGACCTGAAATTCTACGACGAGTGCGTGAAGAAATCGGCCGAAGCGCTGAAGGCATCGCTGATGAAGGCGGTGAGGTTCACGCACATCGGCACCGGGTCGGCCGATGTGAAGGATGTCGCGTCGAACCGGCGCGTTTTGGGAGACGACGGCAAGGTGAAGTTCACGCGCACGAGCGCGACCAAGAACAAGGAAGCACGCGACGCGCCCGAAGGGGTCATCGACC
The DNA here is from genome assembly GCA_947490035.1 of Gemmataceae bacterium. Lineage (GTDB taxonomy): Bacteria > Planctomycetota > Planctomycetia > Gemmatales > Gemmataceae > Gemmata. The sequence continues at coordinate 3,973 of CANLGS010000416.1, read as the reverse complement.
GCTCGCTACGGACGCTGAGTTTCTGGGACGGCGACAAGGCGCTCGCGGCGCTGCACTTCTACGCGTGCCACCCGATGAGCTACTACGGCGACGGCCGCGTGAGCGCGGACTTCTGCGGCCTCGCCCGCCAGAAGTTCCAAGACGAGACGAAGGTGTTTCAGGCGTACTTCAACGGCTGCGGTGGGAACGTCACCGCGGGGAAGTACAACGACGGCTCGAAGGAGAACCGGCCGGTGCTGCGCGACCGCGTCCACGCTGCGATGGTCGCTGCCGGGAAGGACACCAAGCGTGCGGAAGTGAAGGATTATTCGTGGCGCTTCGAGGCGGTGAAATTGCCGCCGCGGAAGGAAGCGTCGTTCGGTGAAGAGGAGAGTACGAAGGCGCTCAACGACGAGAAGGCCACCGCCGCGAAGCGGAACAACGCCGCGTACCAGCTCGCGTGGCTCAAGCGCAAGAACACGCCGATTGAGGTGAACTGCCTCGACTTCGGCGGCAAAGTGCTGAACCTATTTCTGCCGGGCGAAGTGTTCATCGAATATCAACTGGCCGCACAGAAGATGCGTCCCGACGCGGTGGTGAACGTCGCGGCTTACGGCGACGACGGACCTGGCTACATCCCGACCGCGAAAGCCTACCTCGAAGGCGGCTACGAACCCACCGTCGCGCTTTCCGGCCCAGACTCCGAAGACATCCTGCTCACCACCATGAAAAAGCTGCTCAAAGCGGAAGAGAAGGGGAAGCAATGAGAATGCTCATCACGTTCGCAGTCGTGCTCGGTGTCGCCGCGCCCACGTTCGCGGCCGACGCGCCAGCGCCGGCGTACAAGGCCGGGGTCGCGGTCAAGGTCATCACGCCCGCAGAGGCGGTGTGGATGGCCGGCTACGCCTCTCGTACCAAGCCCGCCGATGGCAAGATTCACGACCTGTACGCGAAGGCGCTGTGCATCGAAGACGCCGCCGGCAAGCGGCTCGTGCTGGTGACGACCGACCTGATCGGCATCCCGCGCGAACTCGGCGAACAGGTCGCGACCGAGGTCGAGAAGAAGCACGGCATCAAGCGCGACGAACTCATCCTCAGCGCGTCGCACACGCACTCCGGGCCGGTCATCCGCGAGAACCTCATCGACATGTACCCGCTCACGAAGGAGGACGCGGCGAAGGTCGAAGCGTACACGAAGACACTCCTAGCCGATCTCGTCGCGCTAATCGCCGCCTGCCTGAAGGACATGCAACCGGTGTCGCTGAAGCACGGAACCGGGAAGGCGACGTTCGCGATGAACCGGCGCGAGCCGACGGAGAAGGGCATTATCAACGGGCGTAATCCGGCGGGGCCGGTGGATCACTCCGTACCGGTGCTGGTGGCCGAGGGGAAGGACGGGAAGCCGGTCGCGGTGGTGTTCGGCTACGCGTGTCACAACACCACGTTGAGCCTCCTGCAGTGGTGCGGCGACTACGCGGGCTTCGCCCAGATCGGCGTGCAAAAGGCGTTTCCCGGCGCGGTCGCGATGTTCTGGACGGGGTGCGGCGCGGACGCCAACCCGCTCCCGCGAAGCAAGATTGAGCTGTGCGAACAGTACGGGAAAGAACTCGCGGACGCCGTGACCGCGACTGTCAAGAGTGCGGTGCCCATCACGGGCAAGTTCGCCGCGAAGTACGAGAAGATCACGCTGAAGTTCGAGGCGGTGCCGACGAAGGCGCAGCTCGCTGCTGACACGCTCAGCAAGACGCTCGCGATCCAGAAGCGCGCCGAACGTCTGCTCAAGGAACTCGAAGCGAACGGCAAGATCAGTGACGAATACCCGCACTACCCGGTGCAAACTTGGGCGCTCGGCGATCAAGTGTTGTGGGTCGCACTCGGCGGCGAGGTCGTCATCGACTACCTGCTCAGGATCAAGAAAGACGTGCCGACCAGCCGCGCGCTGTGGGTGATGGGCTACGCGAACGACGTGATGGCGTATATCCCCTCGGCGCGCGTCCTCAAGGAAGGCGGTTACGAAGCGGACTCGTCGCAGATCTACTACGGAATGCCGGGGAAGTGGAGTCCCACCATTGAAGACGCGATCATCGGGAAGGTGAAAGAACTCGCGTCGAAGGTGGCGGAGTTGCCGAAGCCGCCTGGGGCGCTCACGCCGAAGGAGGAGCAGGCGAGTTTCAAACTACCCGACGGCTTGAAGATTGAGTTCGTGGCGACTGAGCCTGATATCGTCGATCCGGTGGCGATGTGCTTCGACGCGAAGGGGCGGATGTACGTCTGCGAGATGCGCGGCTACCCGAACGGCGGCGTCGGCACCGGCAACGAGACGCGCGGCAAGATCAAGTGCCTGGAAGACAAGGACGGCGACGGCGTCTTCGAGACCGTCACCACGTTCGCGGAGGGGCTGCGCTTCCCGATGGGCGTGATGTCGTACAAGGGCGGTCTGCTCGTCGCAGTCGCGCCCGACCTACTCTACCTCGAAGACACCGACGGCGACGGCAAAGCCGACAAGACGACTGTCCTCTACACCGGGTTCAACCTCGCCAACATCCAGCAGATGGTCAACGGCCTCCAATGGGGCTTGGACAACTGGGTCTATGGCATCTGCGGCAGCGACGGCGGTATCATCACCTCGCCTCAGCAGAAGGACATGCCAGCGGTGTCGCTGCGCAACCGCGGGTTCCGGTTCAAGCCGGACGTGCCCGGCAGCCTCGAACCGACCAGTTCCGGCGGGCAGTACGGCCTCACCGCCGACGACTACCAGCGCTGGTTCACCGCGACCAACAGCCAGCACCTTCGCCAGATCGTGCTGCCGGAGCACTATCTGAAGCGCAACCCGTACCTCGCGGCGAGCGCGGTCACGCTCGACATCCCCGAACACGGTGCGGCGGCGAAGGTGTTCCGCATCAGCCCGTTCGAGCCGTGGCGTGTGGAACGTACCACCCGCAGGGCAGGGGCGCCCGACGCGAAGCGGTTCCCGACAACCGAACTCGTCCCCGGCGGGTACATCACGTCCGCGTGCAGCCCGCTGATCTACACCGCGGACTTGTTGCCGAAGGAGTACCGCGGGAACAACTTCGTGTGCGACCCGGCGAACAACCTCGTCCACCGCGAACTGCTGAAAGACAAGGGCGCGGTCTTCACAGCAGTGCGCGCCTACGAAGACAAAGAGTTCCTTGCTTCGACGGACAACTGGTTCCGCCCGGTTGACCTCAAGATCGGGCCGGACGGGGCGATTTACGTTCTCGACTTCTACCGCGAGGTGATCGAAACGCCGCTGTCGCTGCCCGACGACATCAAGAAGCAACTGAACCTGGAGAGCCGCGGTCGCGGGCGCATCTGGCGCATCGCGCCGAAGGACTTCAAGCCCGCGAAGATGCCGGACCTGAGCGCGATGACCGCGAAGCAACTCGCGGAGGAACTCGCGAGCGCGAACCCGTGGCGCCGCATCACGGCGCAACAACTCATCGTGGAGAAGCCGAACAAGGACGCGGTGGCGCGCGTCCGCGAGTTGCTGCCGACAACGAAGGGTACACCCGGTCGCGCGAACCTACTGTGGACGCTACACGGACTTGGTGAACTGAAGATCGACGATTTGAAACCCGCGTATGACGACCCCGAAGCCGGCGTTCGCGAGACCGCGTCGCGCCTCTCGGAGCCGTTTTTCGGTGACTCGGCGGCGCTTTGTGCGCGTGCGGGGAAGCTCGCGGCTGATCCCGCGCCGCGGGTCCGGTTCCAACTCGCGTTCTCGGCTGGTGAGATGCCGACCACGGACGCCGCGAAGGTTCTCGCCGCGATTCTGGAGAAAGACGCGAGCGACTCGTGGACGGTGACCGCGGCGCTCAGTTCCGCCAAGTTGTGCGGCTTTGAAATCCTCGAAGGACTCACCGAGAAGGGCAAACAGCCGAACGCGCAGATTGTCGCGAGGCTTGCGGCGATGGTCGGCGCGAAGGGCGACGCGAAGCACATCACGCGCGTGCTGGAACTAGTTGCCGAAGGC
>CANLGS010000415.1 GCA_947490035.1 Gemmataceae bacterium | reverse complement strand
GCAAACCTCAAGTCACGCAAATCAGTAGGGTGACACTCCTCAGCCCCGGGCAACGCCCGGGGTGGCTCCGCAGGCGCGCCGGAACCAACACGCGCTCCGTGCGCCCGCGCCGCTCAGACACGCGCCCGGTGCGCCCCCGTCGCGTACCCCGGGCGTTGCCCGGGGCTGAGGAGTGTAACCCCGCCGGGGTACAAACCCGGACGCCGCTCGCCTGTCCGTTGCTTACGCTTCCGGCTCGTCAAGAACGTCTCAACCCGGCCTTGAGATGTATGAGGCGACTGTTGCGAACTTCGGCCCACCCACTACACTCAGTGCGATTCCATCAGGAGCCGCCCATGTCTCTGAAAATGACCTGTCCCAACCCGTCGTGCGCGAAGCGGTACTCGATCCCGGAAGCCGGCGCCGGGCGGTCGATCCGGTGCAAGGCGTGCGGCGAAACGTTCGTCGCGGTCAACTCGGTGACGGTCAACGCGGCCCCCGCGAACGACGACCTCGAACCGGCCTGGGACGCGGCCCCGGCGCGGTCGTCCGCGCCCGTACCGCCGCCCACCGCACCGGGCGAGACTGTCGGGCGGTTCGCCATCCGCGGCAAGCTCGGCGCGGGCGCGTTCGGGACCGTGTACCGCGCCTACGACCCGCAACTCGACCGCGTGGTCGCGCTGAAGGTGCCGAACGCCGGCGTGACGCTCTCGCCGGCGTGCGTCTCCCGGTTCCTGAATGACGCAACCCAGCGGTCGCGAATCGCGGGCCAGGTGCCGCGAAGGTCAACCCGCCCCCGGTGCTTGACCTTCACATACTTGTCGTCCTTCCAAAACCCGAACCACGTCTTTCGGCCCGATTCGGCGTGGGGAATCTTGGCGGTGAAGACCATCGCGCAGGTGACGATGCCGACGGGGTAGAACAACTCGTCCGGCAACGACATCACGGCTTCGAGCGTGTGGTGCTTCAGCAACTCTTCGCGGGCCGGGTGCGAGGCAATCGCGCACGACATGGGCGCGAGCGCGAGGCCGATGCCGCCCTTCTTCAGACAGTCGAGCATCTGCTTTATGAAATACAGTTCGCGGAGGGCGTCGTCGCCCTGAGCGAAAGGCGGGTTCAGCATCCCAACGTCGCACTTGTGCCCCTTGATGGCCTCCGTAATCTCCTCATCGAAGCACGAACCCTGATACAGATTCGCCTTCCCGTCGCCGCGCAGGATCATGTTCGACGCCGCGAGCGCGAACATGTTCGGCTGTTGTTCGACGCCCACCAGCCCGGTCTTGCGGATTCGCTCCCTGTCCACTTCCGTCTGCGCCGTCTTCATCATCTGGTGCATCGCGGAAATCAGAAACCCGCCGGTGCCGGCGCAGATGTCCAGCACGCGGCTCTTGTGGTTGACGTTCGTCAGGAGCGCGAACAGTTCGGTGACGTGTCGCGGCGTGAGGACGATGCCGAGCGCCTTCTTGTCGCCGCCGGTGTACTTCAGGAACTCGCCGTAGAACTGGCCCACCACGTCGAAGTCGTGGTAGACGCTGATGAACGGCCACACCTTCTCGTTCAACCGCCGGATGAGTTCGTGCAGCACGCCCTTCGGGTAGGCTTTCGTGGCCTTGCCGAGTTCCGGGTGGGCTGCGATGGTCGAGTACGGTTGCACCATCTTGTCCTTCTTGGCCTTCGGGATGTCGGCCCTCTGTATCTCCTCGCGAATCACGTCGAGCCATTCGTTCTGAAGGTCGGCCGGTTCGTAGTCGCCGTAAGAGTTGGCGAACGGCTTGCTCCGCAGTGCGATCAGCGTTCCGCTCACCATCAACGGCTTCTCGCTCTCGGTCAGTTTGGCGTGGTCGCGCATGAAGTCGTGCAGTTCGCGCGAGAACGCCATCAGTTCGTCCGCGCGCAACCGCTGCACGTTCGGATCGAACGTCGCGTGTTCGATGTAGTCGGCCCACGGAATGAGGGCGTTGACCTCCTTGCCGTCCTTCGTTCGCAACGCCTTCGGATGGGCTTCGCCCTTGACGTGGAGGTGGACGGAGAGTTGTAACGAGCCGAGCGATTCCCCGCTCACCGCCACAGCGATGACGTTGAACTCTTTCGCGAGGTAACTGGCGTAGTGCAGCGCGCCGTCAACACATACCGCTGCACGCGCTTCGCGTACTGTTCTTCGTCTTCGTCCGTACCCCCCCCAATACTGTACATTTTTACATGTATCGCTGATGTGGTCTTTCGGGTCGGCCTTGCATTCGATGACGAGCAGGAAGTCAGCGTTCGCTGGCGCGCTGACAATGAACTCCGGCGCGCCGGCCCCGCCTTGCCCGGACTTACTGGCCGCGCGCAGCGACCGCTTGACGGTCGCGATCTCGCTCCGCTGCTCTTCGACTACGATGCCCTTCTTATAATAACCGAGCCGTCGGAGTTCATCGCGGACGACGTTCTCGGTCTCCCGTTCGTTCTTCGGTGTCGGCATGGTGGGCTTCCCTCTTCGGTGTCGCCCGACGAAAGAAGGGCGGGCGGATAGCGACGGATCGAACGGCGGTCAACGCGGATCGCACCTTGCTATGGTGCGAGCTTGAACGACCGTGCGCAAGGTGCGTTGGCACCGGATCAGCACGACCGCTCGGAAATGGGAAACGCCAGCCGTCAAAAAGTGTTCAGCCGGAATACGGGTTTCGTGCTTACTCGGCGGCGTACCGCTTCTCGATGCTTGGGATCAGGTACTCGCCGAAGGCGCTTGCGAACCCGAACGCGGGCGCGTGGCCCCAGTCGCGCCGCGCCGCACTGTCGTCCACGTCCGCCGGCCACGAGTCCACGATGGCCTGCCGCTTCTCGTCCACCTGCGTACTCATCGCGACCTTCGGGAACGCCGCGTGAACCACGGCTTCGATCTCCGCGGCGCTCGGGGCGAACGCGCCGATGTTGTACACCGTGCGCGACAGTTTCGCCCGCGGCGCGTCCATCAGCCGGAAGATCGCATCGACCGCGTCCGGCATCGCCATAAAGGGGATGCGCGCGTCCGGCCGCACGAAACACGCATACGGTTCGCCGCTCGCGGCGGCGTGGATCATCTCCGGGGCGTAGTCGCTCGTGCCGCCGCTCGGCACCGTTTCCGCGGAGATAAGGCCCGGAAACCGGATGCACCGGAAGTCCACCTTCCCGCTCTGCGTCTCCGCCGCGAGTTGCTTGTAGTGACGCGAATAGTAGCGGCCCAAATGCTCGCAGTACAACTTGTTCGCGCCGTACATCGTCGTCGGCACGTTGTAATCGTCTTCCTTCACCTTGCCGGCTTTCGTCTTCACTTCAAGCGAGGGTAGGCCGAACGCGGCGATGCTCGACGGGTAAAAGAACGCGACCGGGCGCCCGTGGCTTTCGCCCGCCTTCTGCGCGAACTCCAGCAGGTTCAGCGTGCCCTCGACGTTCACTTTGTGGGCGAGTGCCGGCGAAAACTCGCTGCGCGTCGAGAGCAGCGCCGCGAGGTGATATACGCGATCCACCTCGTACTGGGCGTGGATGCCGTCGAGCAGCGCGGTGTCGAGGATGGACCCGTGTACGGCCTGACGCACGAGCTTCGCCGACTCGGGCGGCAGCGGGTTCAGGTCGAGCGTGACGATGGGGCGGTCGGGGTCGCCGGCCGCGAGCCGCGCGATGAGGGCGTGGCCGATCTCGCCCGACGCGCCGGTGATGAGAACCGATGGTTTGCGTGACATGAGGCGTGTTATACGCCCGGCCCGCGCCGCGGCACGGCTACTTCTTGGCCGCGAGCCACTCGGCCAGGACGCGAATCTGTTCGTCGGTGAGGGTGCCGCCGAACGCGGGCATCTTGGCGTCGGCGCGCTTGCTCTTGGGGTCGCGGATGAACTCCGCGAGCCAGTCGGCGGTGCGGTTGGGTTCGGCGCCGATCTTGGTGAGGTTCGGCCCCTTCGAGCCGCCGATCTTGGGCGGTCCGCCCGGCTCGCCGGCCTGGGCGTGGCACTTGGCGCAGTGCTGGTCGTAGAGCACCTTCGGCGCGGTCTCGGCCGGGTCCGACTTCCCACACCCGGACAGCGCGCAGAAGCCGACGAACAGAGCGTACAGGACGGCACACCGGCGGAACATGCGGAACCTCAGAGGCGTTGACGCGAACGTGTTTAGCGGAACGGAAGACGCGTCGGTCACTCCTCGCCGGTCCAGCGACGTAAACTTTCTTTGATACCAGCGATCAGTTCCGCTGTAGTCACCACGTCTCCGCGGCGCATCTCTTCGATTGCCGCGGCGCGTGGGTCTTCTTCGTAAGGCGGAATGATCGCGTCGCGAATCGAGCAGTACAAGTCGTCCGGGACGTAGTGCCCGATGACCTTTCCATCGCCGTCAGTGAGCGTGACCTTCGCCGGGCCGCCGCCAAGTTTCGCAAGCAGTTCGGCATCCAAGACAAGTGTTTTCATGGAGAGTCTCCGTGTGGAGTTCAGTGTACCACGCCGCGCCGGAACGAAAAAGTCCGCGGGGTCCCGACTTCTACCGTCCGCCTCGGTTCGCGGTAGCCAAGTTGCGAAAAGATACAGACGGTCGTTGACAATGGATCGCGCGCGATTACGCTGCAGTGGTTAACAACTCGTACCAAGTCACAACCGGAAACCACTATGTTTTGGTTCCTGCACCGCCGCACGATTGCGAAACAGTCGCCCCCCTCAGAATAACCTGCGCTCGAGGATCGGCCTCGAACCGCTCGAAGGGCGTGAGGTTACTGATTTGCGTGACTTGAGGTTTGCTATAACATCATGGCTCAGAATAACATGGAGAGGAAGCCATGGTGTTACCGCCCCCTCAGAAGGCCAAGGGCACATCTCAGAATCCCTTCTCCCTTGGGGTACTCAGCCGTCTTCCGTTGG
>CANLGS010000414.1 GCA_947490035.1 Gemmataceae bacterium | reverse complement strand
GCCGGCCTGTCTACGCTTCGACAGGCCGGCGGCCTGTCCTACGGCACGACGGGTTGAGTCCAGGCCACCTCGACATCGCCCTTCGCGTAGGGGTTCGGGTGCGGCTTGCTGCTCGACACCTTCGCGCGGACGTACAGTTCCTTGCCGGTGAGCGTGTAGGTCGGGTTCGCATCGTTCGATTCCGCCACCACTTTGCCGATGTCCGCGGAGTAGTCGCCCGTCACCGGGGTCTCCTTGCCGTCCTTGTCCTTGAAGACCTTCGGCGTGCCGGTCAGGTCGGTGTCTTTGAGCGTCGCGACGAACTCCGTCTTGTAGGTCACGCCCGCTTCGGCCTTGATCGCAATTTTCAGCTTGTCGCCGTCGCGGCTGAAGTCGTCGAGCACGACGCCGGTGCTTGAATAGAAGTCGCCGGCTTCAAGACCCTTCACCGCGGCTTCGGCCGTTAAGAACGGCGCCTTCACCATCACCCACCCGCGACCGGGGTTCACCTTGCCGACGCCGTACTCGTGGTAGCCGTGCGAGTCGTCGGTCGCCAGGCCGTACACGATGGGTAGTTTGTGCTTGCCGAGACGCAGCGCGAGCGTGATGTCCCAGATGCGCTCGGTCGAGGCGTGCTGGGGGTCGCCGTAGTTCCGCACGCCGGGGTGCCCGTTGAACACCTCGAAGAAGCGCAGCTCGTCCGCGAGCAGCATCTCTTCGGCACGCACACCCCAGCCGAAGTTCGGGTGGTTCAGGAACGCGATCATCACGCGACTGGTCTTCGTGCGCTGCTCGTTCACCTGGCGCAGGTTCACGCGCACCGTTTCGACCGCGTCCTTGCCGTCGAGCGGCTTGATCGGGTCGCGGAGGTTGATGCCGTTCATGTGGATCGGGTGCTTCGCGTAACTGTGCGTGATCTCTTCCGCGGGGATGAGCATGAACTTGCCCGGTTCGTCGAAGAGCGAACGGTACTCCGCGAACGGCTTCAACCGCACCTGCTGCTTGTCCTTCTGGGTGCGCGTCTCGACCCACTTCTCGCCGAACCGCTTCGTGTACTTCTCAACGGCCTTCTTGCGGGTCGCGTTGGTGTCCGCGTCCACCCACTTCGCGCCCTCCGCGAGGAGGTTGTGTTCGGTGAGCGCGAGGAACTGGTAGCCGTGCTGCTTGTACCAATCGACGACCATTTCGGGGAAGTCGTCGCCGTCGCTCCAGAGCGTGTGCGTGTGGAGGTTGCCCTTCCAGTACCGCGGCGCGGAGGTGGTCACCGGCATCGGCCCGGTGTCCGCGGGCGCGACCGGCACCGGTTCGACCTTCTGGAACGCGACCGCGACGGCGAACAGGCCGACGGTGAGCGCAACGGCGGCGAGTGAGCGGGTAGCGGACATCGGCAAACCTCTTGGCAGCCAGGAATGCGGTAGGGGAAGTATGCACGCCGCACGCGCGAAGTGAACCCCGTTCGCGACAGATTTCGGGAATGTTCACACGAGCCAGCGCGGTTCGTGTAACTTACTCCAACCCACCCACGGAGACTCTCATGCCAACATCACCAGGCGTTTCCCGCAAGTACCCACAGTGCTACCCGGCGCCGCGGAAGTACGGCCTCGTCATCGGTTGCGTCGATTGCCGACTGCTCGACGACCTCGTGCGGTTTCTCGACCACGACAACCTGACGAACCGCTACTACCAAGCGACGTTCGCGGGGTGCGCGATCGGGGTCTGTTCCAAGCCGCCCAAACCCGGCGCGCGGAACAAGAGCAGCAAGCCACCCGGCTTCGCCAAGTGGCGCGGCACGCTCGTCGATCACCTGAAACTCGTGCTGAAGCTCACGAAGGGCGAACTGACGGACGTGTACATCATCGAACACACCGACTGCGGCGCGTACCGTTTGTTCCTGGACCGCGACTACTACGCGGACCCATCAAACCCGGACACGGCAGGCGAGCGCGCGGACCACGCCCACTACGCCCGCGTCCTCGCCGAAGACCTCGCCGGGTGGTTCGAGAGCGACGACGCGAAGGAACTCGAAGCCGAAATTCAGGAGACGAACAAGGCGTTCAAACTGGTGCCACCGCTGGTTCGCGGGTTCCTGATGGACCTGCGCGGCGGGGTCGATCTGATGTTCGGCACGAACCCGGACGAGACTGGCGAGTGCCACCAATAACCGCTCTTCAGTGTGGTCCGCTCACTCCGTGAGCGGTCGTGATAACAAGAAGGAAGGTGATTGAAAATCCCCGAAGCGGCGCAGCCGTCAAGCAACCGCTCACGGAGTGAGCGGACCACTCTGAAGACCTTCGCGCTCACGTTTCCATCAGAAGGCGGAGCGGGTCGCTAAAGAGTTGCGCGAGGCGCACCGTGAACCGGCAGCCGTCGGCGCCGTCGATGACGCGGTGGTCGTAGGTCAGCGACAGCGGCATCATCAGCCGCGCGACGATCTGCCCGTCCTTCACGACGGGTTGCAGCGCGGACTTCGACAGCCCCAGAATCGCGACTTCGGGGTAGTTCACGAGGGGCGTGAATCCGGTGCCGCCGATGCCGCCGAGGTTGGTGATCGTGAACGTGCCGCCGCGCATCTCGTCGATGGTCAGCTTGTTCGTGCGGGCCTTCTCCGCGACGGTGGCAATCTCCGTCGCGAGGTCGCGAATGGTCTTCTTGTCCGCGTCGCGGATCACGGGCACCTTCAAACCCGCGTCGGTGTCCACCGCGATGCCGATGTGGAAATACTTCTTGAGGATCAGCTTCCCCGCGTTCATGTCGTAGCTGCTGTTGAACCGCGGGAACTCCTTCAGCGCCGCGATACACGCCTTGATCGCGAGAACGGTCATCGTGATCTTCGGGCCGCCCTTCGGGAGCGCGTCCACAATCCGCTTGCGACCGGCTTCGAGTTCGGTGATGTCCGCGAGTTCGTGCTGCGTGACCATCGGCATGGTCCGCCAGCCGGCCGTGAGGTTCTTCGCGATGGTCTCGCGAATCTTCGCAACCTCTGTAACTTCGACCGGCCCGTACTTGGCGAAGTCCGGCAGCGGCGGCAGCGCGAAGGCGTTCACGATGATGCCGCCGACAACGCCACCGCCCTTCGGCTGCTGGCGCTCGCCCTTCACGAAGCCCTTCAGGTCGTCGAGCGTGACGCGCCCGCCGCGCGCGCTGCCCTTCACTTCCGCGAGCGCGACGCCGAGTTCGCGCGCGAGTTTGCGCGTCGCGGGTCCGGCGGGGACGAGAGTCTTGGTCGCGGTGCCGTTGGCGACGACTGGTTGGGCGAGCGGGGGGCGTAAGCCCCCCGAGTCTGGGACAGGTTGTCTCGATTCAGGGACAGGTTGTTTGATGGGTGTCGTCTCGGAGGGCTGACGCCCCCCGCTCGCCTTCAGCGTGACGAGCTTGCCGCCGACGGCGACCTTGTCGCCCGGCTTGACGTGGACCGCTTCGATAGTGCCGTCGGCCTCCGCGGTCACTTCCATCGACGCCTTATCGGTGCTGACTTCGACGAGTGCCTGACCGGTCTTCACCGCATCGCCGGCTTTCACGAACACCGCCGTGACGGTGCCGCCCTCAATCCCCTCGCCGGGGTTCGCCAGCAGCACATCGACGGACGCGCCTTCGCTCTTCTGAGGCGAGTGGGGGTGGGAAGCAGGGGGAGCCCCCTGTTGCGCCGGCTGTTGTTTGGGTTGCTCTTGCTTATGTTGGTTGGACGCGGGCGGTTGCGAAGCCGCGAGCGGCTTTCCCGACAGGGAGACGAGTTTCCCGCCGACGGCGACCTTGTCGCCGGGTTTGACGTGAACGGCCTCGACGGTGCCGTCGGCCTCCGCCGTCACTTCCATCGACGCCTTGTCCGTGCTGACCTCGACCAGCACTTGACCGGTCTTGACCACATCCCCGACCTTGACCGATACCGCCGTGACGGTACCGCCCTCGATGCCTTCGCCCGGATTCGCAAGCACGATGTCCATCAAAACTCCCTGCGCGCGGCGCGCGTCCGAAGCCGCAAGCGGCTTCAGGCGGTGCGCGCCTGGATTGCAATCTCGTCAGTGAACGTCTTGCCGTCGAGCGCGATCAGTTCAACCCGCAGCACGATTCGCCCTCCGAGGGCCGGTTCCAGCGCCTCGCGCCACGACATCCCTTCGAGCGACTCCGCCGGCATCGCCGGCTTGGTCGTCGCGGGCAGTTCGAGCGTGATGTCGCGGAACTCGGCCACCTGCGGCGCGATGTTGAACGCCTGCGCCCCGTCGCCGATGCGCGCGTCCGCGGGCGCCCACGACCCGTCCGCGAGCTTCACCGACGCGCGGGCGCCGAGCACGACATTCGGCCGCGTACTCAGGTTCAGCACCGCGACCCGCAGCACGACCACCGGATCCCACTTCGACTCGAACTCGCGAGCGGAATCGACCTTCACGAGGCCGACCAAGTGGGTCGTAAGGCGGGGCCGCTCGCCGCGCATCCGCACCAGCCAGAAGTACGCGGTGACGGCAAGGCTGCCGACCGACGCGAGCGTCGAGAACACCTGCGACAGTTCGATGTCGGCGAAAAGCATGGGCGCTCTTGTTTTTCAGCCGCTTGCGGCTTCGCGACCGGTTGCGAAGCCGCAAGCGGCGTTACACGGTCCACGGGTGCGGCGCGTCCGGGTTCACGCCCAACTCCGCGACGGCCTTCTTCACCGTGGCAGCGTCGAGTTCACCGCGCTGGAATAGCGAGTACAAAGCCGCGACCACCACGTTCTCCGCGTCGATCTCGAAGAACCGGCGGAGCGACTTGCGCGTCTCGGACCGGCCGAAGCCGTCGGTGCCGAGCGCGAGCAACCGGCCGCCCAGGTATGGCGCGACTGATTCCGGCAGCGCTCTCATATAGTCAGATGTCGCGACGATCGGCCCCTTC
>CANLGS010000413.1 GCA_947490035.1 Gemmataceae bacterium | reverse complement strand
GTTCGGGTTGAACATGACCACTCTCACATTCGCCCTGAGTCGGGCGCTGGCGAAGACGTGGCAAGTCGGCGATGAAGTGGTGGTGACCCGGCTCGACCACGACGCGAACGTCACGCCGTGGGTACTCGCGGCCGCCGACGCCGGCGCGACCGTGCGGTTCCTCGACATCGACCCGGCCGACTGCACCCTGCGCCTCGACACGCTCCCAACTCTGCTGAACGAACGCACCAAACTCGTCGCGGTCGGGATGGCGTCGAACGCGGTCGGCACGGTGAACCCGGTAGCCGAGGTGGTCGCGGCGGCCCATCGCGTGGGCGCGCTGGCGTTCGTGGACGCGGTCCACGCGGTTCCGCACCGGCCGGTTGATGTCGTCGCACTCGGCGCCGACTTCCTGGCCTGCTCGCCTTACAAGTTCTTCGGCCCGCACAGCGGCGTTCTGTGGGGGCGTCGCGACCTGCTGGAACAACTTCCAGCGTACAAGGTGCGGCCGGCCCCGGACTCCGGTCCCGGCCGGTGGATGACGGGAACCCCGAGCTTTGAAGCAATCGCCGGCACGCACGCCGCGGTGGATTACCTCGCAAGCCTCGGAGACGGGGTTAACCGGCGCGCCGCCCTCGCCGCGGGCTACGCGGCGATCCGGGTACACGAAACCGCGCTTGCGGACCAGTTCCTCGACGGCCTCGCGCGACTCCCCGCGTGGCGGGTGTGGGGGATCACTGACCCGGCCCGGATCGACGACCGCGTCGCTACCTTCGGATTGACGCACCGGACGAAGCCGGCCGCCGAGGTCGCGGCCGTTCTCGGTGCGCAGGGGTTGTTCGTCTGGTCCGGGCACTTCTACGCACAGGGGCTGATCGAACGACTCGGCCTGGCCCCGGCGGGCGTGTTGCGGATCGGGTTCCTTCATTACAACACCGCCGAAGAGGTCGCGCGAACGCTCGACGCTCTCGCGGCCGTCGGCGACTGAACGCCGCTCGATGGGTCGCAACTGGAGTACCGTATGAAACCGTTCTTCACCGCCGCGTTGCTCTGCGGAATCAGTGGCTCCGCAGCCTTCGGGCAGTGGCAGGCGCAAGAGATCAAGACGGACGCGGACTTCCGCGGCCTGTGCGCGGTCGGCCCGAAAGTGGCGTGGGTCAGCGGCACGAAGGGAACCTTCGGCCGCACCACCGACGGCGGGAAGACGTGGACCGCCGGCACCGTGCCCGAAGCGGACAAACTCGACTTCCGCGACGTTGAAGCGTTCAGCGAAGACACGGCCTACTTGCTCAGCGCCGGGCAAGGCGAAGAGTCGCGCATCTACAAGACGATTGACGGCGGCAAGACGTGGAAACTCCAGTTCAAGAACGCCGAGCCGAAGGCGTTCTTCGACGCCATCGCCTTCTGGGACGAGAAGCACGGGATCGCCCTCAGCGACCCCGTGGACGGGAAGTTCCCCTTGATCGTCACCGACGACGGCAAGACGTGGACCCCGCTGCCGGAGAAGAGCCGGCCCGCGGCGCTCCCGAATGAGGGCGCATTCGCGGCCAGCGGCACCTGCCTCGTCACTCGCGGCGAGAACGATGTTTGGTTCTGCACCGGCGGGGCCAAGACAGCGCGGGTGTTCCATTCGGACGATCGCGGGAAGACCTGGAGTGTCAGCGAGACGCCGCTCCTTGCCGGGATCGAGTCGGCGGGCGTGTTCTCGATCGCCTTCCGCGACCAGAAGAACGGCGTGATCGTCGGTGGCGACTACCGCAAGCCCGACGACGCGAAAGCAACTGGCGCGGTCACCACCGACGGCGGGAAGACGTGGAAGCCCATCGAGAAGCCACTGCCGTTCCGCTCCGGTGTCACGTGGGCGAAGGATCGGTGGGTCGCGGTCGGCACGTCGGGGTCCGACGTTTCGGTGGACGACGGCCAAACCTGGAAGCCACTCGACAAGGAGAAGTACAACGCAGTCGCCTTCACCGCGACGGGCGAAGGCTGGGCCGCTGGCCCGAAAGGTCGGATCGCAAAGTTCGCCAAAGCGGGCAAGTAGCCGGTGTTCCTGGACCGGAAGTGACCACAGAGGCGGCGGCCGCACGTCAGACGTAGTGAATCTCGAACGGCTTGTTGGTGATGAACAGGACCGTCACGTCGCCGTCTGCGGACGCGCCGTGTTCCATGACCGTGCCCTCGGGGAACCACACGAAGCAGCCGGGGCCGTAGCTGCCGGCGTGGGTGACCAGCGTGCCGTCGAGCACGTACATGCCGTGGGCGCACGGGTGCGTGTGCCGCACGTTGATGACCCCGGCCGGATACCGCACGAGCCGGACCTCCATGCCGGTGTCCGGGTCGGTGACCAGGTTCTTCCGGTACAGGGCGCGGCCCAGCTTCTCGTTGAACCGCTCCTCCCACGGCAGCGCAGCGGTGTCGATGGCGGTCACCGATTGTGCGTCCACGGTCGTCTCCTCTTAATGTGCGCCGTCACTCCGGCTTCTCGACCCACAGCCGCGCCAGGCCGGCCGGCTTGAACCCGCCGGCGTCCACCGTGACGACGACCTCGTACAGGTTTCCTTTGGCCGCGGTGACCGTCGTCACGGTGCCGGCCACCGGGTCGGCGGTCGGCTTGCGGTCCGCGCCCGCAGGCGAGACCTTCACCTTCTGACCGACCTTCAGCGCCTTCGCCTGATCCGCGCCCTCGGAGAACAGCGTCAACTTGAGCGTGGTGTCTTTGGCCTCGTCCACGTACCCCGGCAGCCCTTCGGTCGCCATGCGTTTGGAATGCACCGCGCGCTGTTCGTCGCGCACCGCGTCGCGGCTCTCGTCGTCGAGATAGACCTCCCAACACACGCGGTGCTTGCCCTTCCCGGTGCCGTGCGTCTTCGCGAGCAACTTGTCGCCCACCTTGATGTCCGCGAACGCGGCGGGCTTGCCCTTCTTCCAATACTTGGTGTTCGCGTCGGTCTCCAGCACCAGCCCCTTATCGCGGGTGTACGTCTTGTCGGCGTTCGCCTGCGTGAAGGTGATCGCGCCCGCCTTCGGGTCGATCTCGTTCACCCAGTAGTATTCCTTGTGCCCGGCCTGGAAGTTCATCTCGTCCTGAATGTACGTCAGGTAAACCCACTTCCCGTCCGCGTCCTCGTGCAGTCGGAAGATGGCGCGCTCGCCGACCTTGAAGTCTTGCAGGTCGCCGCGCGCCGCGTGGTGGAGCAACTCGGCGTAGGGCGTCACGGTGAACGGCATCACCACGTCGTCCGACTCGTTGCGGAACGTGCCGGTGCGGGTCTTGGGTTCGATGCTCACCAACTCGCCCCAGATGCGGCGCATCTTGTCGGTCGGGACGACGACCTTGCCCGGCGTGATCTTCGGCGGCGGGTCGGCTGCGAAGGTGAGGGTGACGAGCGGGACGAGTGCGAGGAGCCAGCGCATGATGAACCCCTTGAGTGAACTACGATGCTTGGCCCAGCAACCCCGGGCGTTGCCCGGGGCCGAGGAGTGTCACCCCTTCCGGGGTGAATGCGAAATGCAGTCCGAAGGACTGACATTCCTCAGCCCTGGGCAACGCCCGGGGTTCGGGTCACGGGTACAGGCGTTCTTCGCGCGGCAGGTCGTCTACCTTCCACTCGCCGGAGAACAGCCGAACGACGCGACCGGGGCGATACCCTTCGAGGAGTACCGTCGGCTTGAACTTGATCTTCACCCCGCTGTCGCCGGGAGCAGTCACCTTGCCGCGCTCCACGCCGATCAGCGGTCCGCGCTTCACGTCGTTGATCTGATCCCACGTGCGCAGCGAGTCTTCCGCGACCGCACCGGTCACCGTGCCCTGCGGGGTGAAAGCGTCGAGCAACTTCGGGTCGAACCCGTCGAACAGGTTCACTTCCACTTCGCCCTTCTTGTTGTCCACCGCGACCACCCACCCCGCGAGTCCGTGTTCGCGCTGGTGCAGGCGGTGAACCTCCAGTTGGTGCGCGGTCGCGGCGGCGCGGCTGTCGGCGTCGAGCCAGATGTCGGTGACCCGCCCCGGCCCCTTCAGGGTGCAAACGGTGAGGTTCACCTGAACGGTCTGCCCGGCCGCGACATCGGCCAGCGTGCCGAAGCCTTTTCCTTTCCAGACCCGCGTGGTCGCGCCCACCTTGAACGTGATCGGCTTGGGGTCGAGCTTGCCGGCCTCGCCGATGCCCGTGAGCGCGAGCGTCCCGGCGTCGGCCGAGATCGCGTCCACGCGCCACACGCGGCCCTGTCGGGCGTGAAAGCTGAAGTCGTCTTCGAGCCGGATCGCTCGCGTGAATGTCGCGGGCGGCAGCGGCTGCCCCTTCTTCGGCGCGACCTTCTGCGGGTCGGCGTAGAACTGGCCGTGCAGGTGCGTGCCGATGGGGATGTCGCGCAGTTCGGCCGGTGCGCCGCGGTAACTGAGCGAGCCGAAGGGCAGCAGCACGAACGGACGCGGAATGTCCCAATCGCCGCGGCGCTGGGTGTCGTCGCGGTCCGGGCGCAGCGTGCCGGTGCGGTTCACGTGGTCGATCGCGATGAGTTCGCCGGACACCGCGTGCGCGGAGCCTTCCGGCGGGAACTCGCTTTGCTTCAACTGGAACCACGGCAGCTTCTCGTCCCCGCCGTCGGTGCGGAACGGCGGCTCGGCGGCAACGACCGGCGAGGCGAGGAAGAGGGCGCAGAGCGCGGCGAGGCTGCGCGGGGTCATAAATCGGACTCGAAGGGTGGGTCTTTGTCTTGTCCCCTATTTCCCAGATGACCTTCGACTTTCGGCACGGCATGTGCGCCGGAACCCTGGGATTCCCAGCGATTCTGCCTCATTCCTGCCGAAATGACCGAGGGACCCAATGGGTGACCGCCGAAATGACCCCCTGCGCGTGGATTTCGAC
>CANLGS010000412.1 GCA_947490035.1 Gemmataceae bacterium | reverse complement strand
TCGATCTGTTCGATGGGGCAACCGCCCAGCGTGCCGGGGGCCGCGCCGGCGCCGCGCCCCGGTTGCGGTTTCGCCGGCCCGTCGAACTTGGGCGTCTCGGAGACCCCGATGTACACGAGGCGCGGCGCGGCGAGCGCGGCGAGTTCCGCGTCGCCGAACTCGTGTACCAGCCCCCACACGTTGCGGTCGAGCGGGGCGTTCCACACGTCCGGCTTCGCTCCGAAATAGCCATCGACGGCCAGCCGCTCGATCCGCGTGTCCAGCGCACCCGCACACAGGACGACCAGCCCCCCCTCGCCGTAGCCCGCCGCCCACACCGGCACCTTTTCCTTCGCCGCGCTGAACCAATCGACCGCGGCCAGCACCTTCTGCACCTCGTACCCGATCAGCGTGCGGCCCATTTCGTAGGCCATGCGGTGAACGAACTCCCGGTGCGGTTGGTTGGTCGTGCGGCCGAGTTTGGCGCTCGCGGAGAGCGCGTCCTGACGGTCGATGAGCGTCGGCACCAGTACGCGGCAGCCGCTCTCCGCGAGCCGCCGGGCGAACTGCGAGATCGCGGGCGACCCCGGTGCCAGCCCGACGAGTTGCTCCGGCGTCTGGTCCGCGTCCGGAACCGCGACGACCGCCCCGACGACCTTCCCGCGCGGTTCGAGGAGCAGCCCTTCGGCATCGACGCCCGGCAGCACGGCCCAGCGGACCGCGAACACTTGGTAGCGTTCGGTTTGCGCGACCGCGGCGCGCTCTGCGGCTCCGAGGTATTCAAGGTGCGGGGCGGACCGCGCGTCGATCACACCGAGCGCCTTGCGCAGCCGCCCGCGGTTCGGCTCGACCGACGTGGAGAACGCCTCAGCCGATGTCTGATCGGTCGCCCACAGCTTCGCCCGCCCCTTCGGCGCGGCGGCCAGCGCGCGGTCGAGGTACTTGTGCATCCCCGCGACCTGCTTCGCGGACAGGTTGCCGTCGTCCGTCAGCGGCCTGGTGTTGGGCAGCGGGTCGGCAGAAAGAAGCGGAGCCGCGGATGGCGCGGATGAGAGCACGATCACAAACAGAACTAGATTGAATGCAGTTTTCATGTCCGATCCTTCTTCATCTGCGTTATCTGCGGCGGCTTTCGTCTTCGCTCAGAACAGTTCCGCGACCGGCGTTCCGGGATACACCGCGACCGGCGTTCCGTCCGGCCCCGGAATGGTCGCGTCGGGCGCGACGCCGAGCGAGTGGAAGATGGTGCTTACCAACTCTTGTGGCGAAACCGGGCGCTCGCTTGGTTCGCTGCCGGTCGCGTCGGAACGGCCGATCACGCGCCCGCCCTTCGTGCCGCCGCCCGCGACGAGACTCGTCCAGCACCCGGCCCAGTGGTCGCGCCCGCCGTTGCTGTTCAGCTTCGGCGTGCGCCCGAACTCGCCCGTCGCGACCACCAGCGTCGATTCCAGTAGGCCGCGTTCTTCGAGGTCGGTGAGGAGTCGCGCGAACGCGGTATCGAAGCTCGGCGCAACGGTGTCGCGGATGTCGTTGAGCGTGGTGCGGAGCGAGCCGCCGTCGGCGTGGCAGTCCCACGACGGCGAATCGAACACGGTCGGGAATTGGTTCATGGTCACGAACCGACAGTCCATTTCAGTTGCGACCGAAGCCAGGATGTAGCATTCCTCGAATGGCATCGTCGGATAATGGAGCGGGCTGATGATGCTCGGCGTGTACTCGGCAAGCCGAAGCCAGCCTGCGCTTTGTCCATGCCCAACGCTAATGCCCGTGTTGATTGTGTTGTTCGGCCAGACGGCCCAACTCGACATATCGGACCACTTCCGGTTTCCGCCGGAAAGGTAATCCATCACCGCGCCGACGCTCGGCCACTCGGGGCCGTCGCGGAAGAGGCAGCCGGTGTTCAGCAGTTGGAACCCGCACTCGTGAACCGGCGGGGCGTCGTGGTTCATCGAGCGGATCAGGCTGAACTTGTCCGTCAGCTTCGCCAGCTTCGGGAACAACTCGCTCAGGTGAACGCCGGGCGTGGCCGTTTGAATTGGGCGGAACGGCCCGCGCACATCGCTCGGCGCGTTCGGTTTCGGGTCGAACGTGTCGAGGTGAGCCGGCCCACCCACCATGTTGATGAAGATGCAACTGTTCGCGCGGCCTTTGGCGAGCGGGGGCGTGAGCCTTCCCGAGGCTGTCTGCACGAGGGCGAGGCCGGCGGCGCCGGCGGCCGTGGCGCGGAGGAAGTCGCGGCGGGTGGGGCGTGCTTCAGACATGGTTCGGCCCGGTAAGGGATGAAGCGGCGAAGTCGCCTCATCGTACCGGACTGCCACGCGGATGCAACGAGTTGATTTACTCTTCGTGTGGTCCGGTCACTCCGTGACCGGTCTTCTCTTGTGGCACAGACATTCCTGTCTGTGTGCTTCGGCTCTGGGACACAGACAGGAATGTCTGTGCCACAAGACAAAAGCCGAAGACCGGTCACGGAGTGACCGGACCACATTTCGCCAGCCCCGCCGCGGCGGTGCGCGCGGCCGCGTCCCAACTGTGGCGCTCGATCACCCACCGCCGAACGGCCGCGCCCGCCGCGGTGCGCTTCGCGCCGTCCGACCACAGTTCGCCCAGCGCGCGAACCCAGTCTGACGGCGAGGACGCCACCGCCACGCCGCTTTCGGACGGGTTGCGGAGGCCGTTCAGCGCGACCGACGAACACACGATCGGTTTGCCCATCGCGGCGGCTTCGAGGAACTTGTTCTTGATGCCGCCACCGCTCACGAACGGGAACACCACCACCTGATGAGTCGCGATTTCTTTCCGCAGGTCCGGCAGATCGGGGGTCAGTTCGATGCCATCGCGCTTGACGAGTTCGCGAATCACTGGTGTCGGGCTGAAGCCGTATACGGTGAACGTCGCATCGGGGTGCGCGGCGCGGACCTTGGGCCACACCTTCCCGCAAAACCATTCGAGCGCCTGCACGTTCGGGCCGAAGCCGAGCCGGCCCCAGAAGGTGCAACTCCGTTCGCGCTGTGGTGCTTCCAGTGGCGCGAAGTGGTCCGCGTCCACGCCGTTGGGCACCACATCAATTCCGCGAACGCCCGCGACCCAGCGCATCGCGCGCCGGTCGGCGTCGGTGACCACCGACACGCGATCGAGCTTCTCGCGGTACGCGCGCTCGTACATGCCCTTGATGAACGCCTGCTTCATTTCGCCCCAGGTGCGCGGGCTGAACGCGCGCACCTGCGAAATGTGATGCCACGCCCATTCGTCGGCCGCGTACCAGACGCGGAGCCGGCCTTTCACCGCGCCGAGGTACGGCAGCACGTTCAAACCGACGACCACGACGCCGTCCGCGTTCATGTCGGCGGCGGACTGAGCCACGGCGCGCACGCGGTTCTCGTCGATGCCCCAGTAACTCTGGAACTTGCGCTGCATCCAGCGGAACGACGGCGCTGGGCCAACTGGCGGTTCGCCGCGTTTCGGGAACACGCGCTGGAACGCGAGCGGCAGACCCGCGACAGCTTCCGGCGGCGGCTCGGTCGCGGTGAGCAGCCCGACCTCGTGCCCGAGGCGCGCGAGCGCCTGCATCATGTGGAAGCTGTGGACATCGTGCCCGCTCGACCGCGGCCAGGAGAGCGCGTCTTTGACGAAGAGGAGTCGCATGAAGAAATTCCGTTCGCGTTCGGTCTTGTAGGGTGGGTCGAGATTCGGGCATGCGAATCGAAGGCCCACCGTGAGACGTAGACGATGCGTGGTGGGCCTTCGCCGCAAAGCCGGCTCGACCCACCCTACAAGACGCGCCGCGCCGTCTCGAACACGCCGCGCAGCACCGGCACGCCCCAGCGGGTCCGCACGCGGTACGGCCCCGTGCGCCGCGTCGCCGCGTCGATCAGTCCTTCCAACACCGCGTCGGCCGCGTCGGGCTGTGAATCTTCGCGCTCGTGACAGTAGCGGTGGTAGGCGTAGCGCAGGTAGGTCGTGTACGCGGAGAGCAACCCGCGACCGCTCGCGCGGCGGTGCTTCCTCACCAAGAGCGCGAGGTTGCGCGTGTCGTAGTATCGCTGCCACTTCTTGCCGGCGCGCTTGAAAGCGGTCGAACCCTTGTGCCACACGAGCGGTTCCGCCAGCACGCCGCACGCGAACCCGGCCGCCTTCACTCGCAGGCAGAAGTCGGCTTCTTCGTGGATCAGGAAGAAGCGGTCGTCGATCAGACCGACCCGCGCGAACACGTCGGCGCGCACCATCATGCAGCAGCCGTTCACGATGTCGGTGTCGTCCACCGCGGGCGGGTCGGTCGTGCGCTCGGGCACCACTTTGCGCTGGAAGAAGCCGGGGAAGCCGGGCGGGTTGAACGTCACGCCGTCGGTCATCACCGCGTCCGGTTCGTCCATGTAGCGGATCACGGGGCCGATCACGCCGAACCGCGGATGTGCTTCAAACGCGCGCAGCAGCCGCGCCACAATGTCCGGCGCGACGGTGGTGTCGTTGTTCAGCAGCATCACATGAGTCGCGCCGCGTTCGAGCGCGAAGCGGATGCCGGTGTTGTTCCCGCCGGACCAGCCGAGGTTCTCGGTGTTGCGAACGACGTGAACCCACCGGAACTCGCTCTTCAGTGCGCCGGTCGGGTCGGGCTGCGAGGCGTTATCGACGAGGACCACGTTCGCGGGCGTGGACAACCCCGCGAGCGAGCGGAGACACTTGCGCGTATCTTCGGTGCCGTTGAAGTTGACCGGCACGATCCACACGTTCGGCATTCGTGTCTCGGCAGTGTGGTCCGCCGCTCCGCGGCGGTCTTCTGTGTTGGTCTTGGTGGCACAGACATTCCTGTCTGTGCTGCTGGCCCGTCGTAGCACACAGACAGGAATGTCTGTGCCACAAGAAAAGACCGCC
>CANLGS010000411.1 GCA_947490035.1 Gemmataceae bacterium | reverse complement strand
GGTCGCAGTACTGGATGTACTCCGAACACACCCGGGCCACCAGCCACTCGCCACCGGCCGTCGGCGCGGGGGCGCGCTCGCCCTGCTCGACGAGTTTGACCCGCGCGAGGGCCAACCGGGCTTGCTCCTTGTTGTCCTTGCCGCGGACGCGGGCGCCGTCCTCGTCGAACAGGGGAACCCGCTTCTTGGTGCCGGGGAGGGTGTAGTACCAGCCATCGGTCTGCCGCCAGTGCCACGCCGATCCGTGGGACTGGCGCCGCGTCTTGGGCCGCCCCGGTCGTCGGCCGCGCCGCGGCGCGTCGGCGGCCGGGACCGGTGTTTCCGATTTGACCGGGGGGGGTGCGGCGGAGACAATGCCCCCGGCTCGCGCGGGCCGGCGGGCGGCACCCGTGCCGTCGGCTGGAGACGAGTGCGTATCGCTACGTTTGGGGGTCTTGACCATGATCTCTCTCCGACCGTCACCGCCCCTGTTGGGCGGGGAATTCGGGCTTCAATTGCTACACAGAATAGCTACACAGGGCGTGTGGGCCGCCTCGGTGTTGCTCGCGGTATGCCTTCATTCTACAGCAAAATCAGCCGATCCCGCAAGGGCGCCGAATATCGTACTAATCCTCGCCGACGACCTCGGCTACGGCGACCTCGCGTGCTACGGCAACAAGAAGATCAAGACGCCCAACATCGACCGGCTCGCGGCCGAAGGCACGCGGTTCACCGACTTCTACGTGTCGCAACCGGTGTGCACCGCGTCGCGCGCGTCGCTGCTCACCGGGTGCTACGCGAACCGCGTGTCGATGGCCGGCGCGCTTAACCACCAGAGCAAAGTCGGCATTCACACTGACGAGAAACTGCTGTCGGAACTGCTGAAGGCGAAGGGCTACGCGACCGCGTGCTACGGCAAGTGGCACCTCGGCGACAAGCCGCCGTTCCTTCCCACCAAGCGCGGGTTCGACGACTTCGCCGGGCTGCCGTACTCGAACGACAACGGGCCGCTTCACCCGACCATGCGCGACCTGCCCGCGCTGCCGTTCTATCGCGGCGCGAAGGTGGCCGAGAAAGACCCGGACCAGGCGAAGTTCACGCGGCGATTCACCGACCTCGCGGTGGAGTTTATCGCGAAACACCAGCACGAACCGTTCTTCCTGTACGTGCCGCACGTGATGCCGCACGTGCCGATCTTCGCGTCGCCCGAGTTCAAGGGAAAGTCGAACGGCGGCGTGTACGGCGACGTGGTCGAAGAACTCGACGCGGGCGTGGGCGAGGTACTCGCGGCGCTCAAGCGGTACGACCTGGAGAAGAACACGCTGGTGCTGTTCCTCTCGGACAATGGCCCGTTCCTGTCCTACGGCACCCACGCCGGCAGCGCCGGACCGTTGCGCGAAGGGAAGCTGACCGCCTACGAGGGCGGGGCGCGCGTGCCGTGTATCGCGCGCTGGCCGGGGAAGGTGCCCGCGAAGCGCGTCAGCGACGTGCCGTTCATGTCCATCGACCTGTTGCCCACGCTCTGCAAAATGAGCGGCGCCGAACTTCCGAAGCTCGCGATCGACGGCAAGGACGCGACGCCGGTCTTGCTGGTCGAGGTCGGCGCGAAGTCGCCGCAGCCGGCGTACTTCTTCTACATCGGCGACGAACTGCACGCGGTACGGTCGGGGAAGTGGAAACTGCACCTGCCGCACGATTACCTCACGGTGAACGGCCCGCCCGGAACCGACGGCAAGCCGGCCAACTACGCGAAGATGACGCCCGAAGCGATGAGCGTAAGCGGCGTGCGCGGCATCGCCAGCCGCCACGGGTACCGCGTCGAGAAGACGCCGCTCGCGCTGTACGACCTGACCGCCGACATCGGCGAGACGACGAACGTCGCGGAGAAGAACCCGCAGGCGGTGAAGGAACTGATGGGGTACGCGGAGGGTGCGCGCGTCGAACTCGGCGACGCGTTGACCGGCGCGAAGGGGAAGGGCGTGCGCCCCTGTGGGGTGAGCGAGTAGCTTTTAGGCGAGCGGGGGGCGTAAGCCCCCTGTTTCTGCACATCGTCTTTCGCATCGAGTGACCAACAGGGGGCTTACGCCCCCCGCTCGCCAAGACATTTCACCGGCCGCGGTCCCACGGCTTGCGCTCGTCCCGCTCGTCCTCATCGTCGTCGCGGTCGCGGTCGCGGTCGCGGTCGCGGTCGCGGCGACGCGGGCGGTCGTCCTCGTCTTCGTACTCGTCGTCTTCGTACCGGTCGCGCCGGAAGCGAGACGAGCCTTCAAGCTCCGCGCTGAGGTTCGCGATCTTCACCCAGTAGATGATCCAGCACACCAGCGCGCCCATCCCGAACAGCGAGTTGCAGTACGGGATACAGCAGCCGAGGACCAGACAGCAGTACGCGATCCCGAGTCCGTGACCGTAGTCCTCACCGCGTCCGTGCCAGCGGCGGCTGCGGAACTCGTTCTCCAACGACTCCGCGACGCGGATCACGTTGAAGAAGTTCCACACCAGACCCACCAGCGGGATCAGGGCGATCCACACCATCCCCGGCTCCTGCGTGCGGTTCCGCTCGCTGCACCTGTTCAACGCCTTCTGGAGCGTGAGCAGGAAGAAGACGTGCGGTATCATCATCACGAGCACGAAGCCGAGGAGGATCAGCAGGAAGACCATGAAGAACGCATGCCGGCGGCGGGGTTACCGCCGCCGCCGCCACCCTGCGCCTGGGCGAGAATTGCAAGCATCGAGGAACCTCGTTGAGCGTTCGGAGCGGGTGAAAGCTACTTCGTCGCGATCAGTTGCCGGAGGACGTACTGGAGGATGCCGCCGTTCTTGTAGTACTGCACCTCCTGCGGGGTGTCGATGCGGCACACCGCCTTGAACGCGATCGTCGTCCCGTCGGGCTTCGTCGCGGTCACCGTCAGGTCGCGGGTCGCCCCGTCGAAGTTCTTGTCCAGCCCCGCGACCAGCCCGCCGATGTCGAACACCTCTTCGCCCGTCAAGCCGTGGCTCGCGGCGCTCTCGCCGGCCTTGAACTGGAGCGGCACGATGCCCATGCCCACCAGGTTGCTGCGGTGGATGCGCTCGTAGCTCTCCACGAGTACGGCCTTCACGCCGAGCAGGTTGGTGCCCTTCGCGGCCCAGTCGCGCGACGAGCCGGAGCCGTACTCCTTGCCGCCGATGATGACCAGCGGCACGCCGTCCGTCTGGTACGCCATCGCCGCGTCGTACAGGCTGACGACCTCGGTGCCGGGCAGGTGCCGCGTGAACCCGCCCTCGACCGTGGAGCCGTCCGCGCGCGGCGGGACGAG
The DNA here is from genome assembly GCA_947490035.1 of Gemmataceae bacterium. Classification (GTDB taxonomy): domain Bacteria; phylum Planctomycetota; class Planctomycetia; order Gemmatales; family Gemmataceae; genus Gemmata. The sequence continues at coordinate 1,596 of CANLGS010000411.1, read as the reverse complement.
CATGTTCCGCAGCCGCACATTGGCGAACGTGCCGCGCATCATCACCTCGTGATGCCCGCGCCGCGCCCCGTACTGGTTGAAGTCCTTTTGCGAGACGCCGTGGTCGAGCAGGTACTTGCCGGCGGGCGAGTCCTTCTTGATGTTCCCGGCCGGCGAGATGTGGTCGGTGGTGATGCTGTCGCCGAGTAGCGCCAGCACGCGCGCGCCGGTAATTTCGTGAATGGCCGGCGGCATCACGCCCATCCCGCGGAAGTACGGCGGGTTGGCGATGTACGTCGAACTCGCGCTCCACTCGTACAGGTCGCCGCTGGGCACGCGCAGCTCCTTCCAGCGCGAATCGCCTTCGTACACCGCGCCGTAAATCTTCTCGAACGACTCCCGCTTGATGGACGTGCCGATGGCGCTGGAAACCTCTTCGTGCGTCGGCCAGATGTCCTTGAGGAACACCGGCACGCCGTCCGACCCGGTGCCGACCGGTTCGGTGTCCCAGTCGATATCGACGCGGCCGGCGAGCGCGTACGCGACGACCAGCGGCGGCGACGCGAGGTAGTTCGCGCGCACCTCCGCGTGAACGCGCCCCTCGAAGTTGCGGTTCCCGCTCAACACCGCCGACACCACCAGCCCTTCGGCCGCGATCTCCTTCGACACCGCCTCCGGCAGCGGCCCGCTGTTCCCGATGCAGTTGGAGACACTCACCGTTCCCGCGACGAACGAATGCACGCCCTCGACCGACAGGTCGAATACCTGGCGCTTGCCTGCCGGGCGCCGGTCGATGACCTTGAGCGCGAGCGTCGGCAGTTCAGTCGCTTCCTTCTCGACACAGTAGCGCTTCGCGCTGGGCGTTTCGGCACGCGGCAGCAGTGGCGCGAACCAGTCGCGTGCGCCGATCTCGCGGAGCATCTCGACCGGCGCCGGGAACCCGCAACTCTCGCGGTGCAGGGGCTTGAATTTCTGCTGACCTGGGGTAGGCAACCGTTCAAAGCGGTCGTGCCCCTTGAGCAGCGAGTAGTGCGGGAACACCGCCGTCTCTCGCGAGTGAAGCGCGGCGCCGGCCAGTTCGCGGGCCTGACTGAACGACAGTTCCGGGCGCTCGCGGTGCAGTTCGCCCAACCGGTCGGCCACCCACAGACGCTGCCCGCCGATGCGCCCCACCGTGCGCCAGTACACGGCCGCGGCGCTCGCTCGCAGCGCCTTATCGACGCAGTACCGGAAGCCGACACGCTCCACGAACGAGAGGCCGTCCGGCAGTTCGAGCCGCACCTCGACGCGCGGGCCGCCGTCTTGCGGGGCGGGGTAGGTCGAGGCCGCGCGGCGCACCGGGTATTCGTACACCTTCGCGCCTTCGGCTTCGACGCCGCAGCGCGCGAGGAGGGCGACGATCTCGTTCATCACGCGCTTCAAGTCCGCGGCGTGTTCCGGGCGCGCGGTCTGCGAGTACGCCGGCTGTTCGAGGATGGCGTCCTCTTCGCTCGCGCCGAGTCGCTTGAGCACGGGGGCGGTGCCGTCGGCGCCGAACACGCCGCCGAGGAACTCGCGCACCACCGCGACCGGACACGCGTCGTCCAGCACGAACTCGGGCAGGCACGGCGGTTGGTC
>CANLGS010000410.1 GCA_947490035.1 Gemmataceae bacterium | reverse complement strand
TCGATTGCGTGACGCCGGCGGCTTTCACCTGCTTGGCAAGTTCGTTCAGTCCCGCGAGCGGGTCGGTGTCGGTCACCTCGCTGTTGCCGAACCCGCCGTTCGCGTAGGTGTGGTCCTTGTCCTTGAAGACGGTCTTGCCGTCCTTCGCGCGCCCGCCGAGGGTGAGGTCGCCGCTCGCGACCAGCACCAGATCGCCGCGCAGCGAGCCTTTGTGGACGACCCCGCGCCGGTAGACGTGCGTCTCCTGCTTGTGGTCCGGCCCGAGCGCGACGAGCGCCGCGGCGCACGAGAACAGCTTGGTGACCGACGCGGGCGCGAGCATGGCGTCCGGGTTGCGCGAATAGACGGTCTTGCCGGTCTTCGCGTCCACGACCAGCACGCCCCAGGTCGCGTGCTTGTAGTCGGGGGCGTCGATGATCGCTTCGAGCTTCTTCGCGAGCGGGTCGGGCGGCGCGGCCGGCGCGGGCGTGGCGCACAAGATCGCGAGCAGCACGAGCGCGAGCGGGGGACAGGCACGGAACACAGGCGACCGCCTTGTAAGTCAGACATGACGCGGAACGGGTATGGTACGGCGCCCCGTTGCGGTACGTCTTGTTCTTGCCCTCTCCCCTTGCGGGAGAGGGTGTCGGCGCTTCGCCGACGGGTGAGGGGTGGCGCTCAACGCGCGTGAAGCCCTACCCCTCACCCGGCTCGCAAAGCCTCGCCACCCTCTCCCGCAAGGGGAGAGGGCAAAGAGCAAACTGCCCCGCGCCCGCACTTGACGCCTCACACCGCGGGGGCTAGCGTGAGACGGGTCGATACACACCATCTGAAGTTCGCAACGCGGCGGTTCTACAATGCCCGGTACGTGCGTGGTTGGGTTGCAGTGGGGGGACGAGGCGAAGGGCAAGATCGTCGATCTCCTCGGCGACGGGTTCGATCTCGTCGTGCGGTACAACGGCGGCGCCAACGCCGGACACACCGTCGTCGTCAACGGCGTCAGCTTCAAACTCTCGCTCCTGCCCACCGGCGTCATCCGGCCGGACGTGCAGTCCGTGATCGGCAACGGCGTCGTCGTCTACCCGCCGCGGTTCTTGGAAGAGGTAGACCAACTTGCGAAGGGGGGCATCGACGTAGCCGGCTCGCTGTTCCTGAGCGACCACGCGCACGTCATCTTCCCGTATCACATGGAAGAAGAGCGGCTGCTGGAGAGCAGCGCCGAGGGGAAACTCGGCACCACCGGCCGCGGGATCGGGCCGTGCTACCAGGACAAGGTCGGCCGCCGGTTCGCGATCCGCGTCGGCGAACTGCTCCGCCCGGACCACCTGCGCGAGCGCCTCAAGTTCGTGGTGCCGTTCAAGAACAAGCTGATGACCGCGCTCGGCGGTGGCGCGCCGAAGACCTTCGACCCGGACGCGATTGCGGCCGAATACCTCGGCTACGCGGAACGCATCAGGCCGTTCGTGCGCGACACGCCGCGCTTCTTGCACGACGCGCTCGCGGCGAACAAGCGGCTCATCTTCGAGGCGGCGCAGGGCAGTCTGCTCGACGTGGATCACGGCACCTACCCGTATGTGACGAGTTCGAGCAGTTTGCCGTCGGGCATCTGGGGCGGGTCTGGTGTGCCGGCGAAGTACGTGAAGCGCATCATCGGCGTGGTGAAGGCGTACACAAGTCGCGTGGGCCAGGGGCCGTTCCCGACGGAACTGGACAACGAGTTGGGCGAGCGCATCCGCAAAATCGGGCGCGAGTACGGCACCGTCACCGGCCGCCCGCGGCGCGTCGGTTGGCTCGACAGCGTGGCCGTGCGCTACACCGCGGCGCTGTCCGGCGCGGACGAAATCACCGTCATGCTGCTCGACGTGTTGAGCGGCATTCCCGAGTTGAAGATTTGCACGGCTTACGAACTGGACGGCGATCGCACGACGTACTTCCCCAGCGACGCGTACCTGTTGGAGCGGGTGAAACCGGTGTACGAGACGCTGCCCGGCTGGAACGACGACATCACCGCGGCGCGCAAACTTTCGGACCTGCCGGCCGCGGCGCGGCGCTACCTCGACCGCGTCACCGAGCTGGTCGGACTGAGGGCGAGTGTGGTGTCCGTCGGCCCGGACCGCGAACAGACCATCATGGTGTAGGACAGGCCGCTGGCCTGTCATTCGGCACGCGAGAAAACAACGACAGGCCAGCGGCCTGTCCTACCATGACCACCACCCAACTCGATCCGCGAACTTACGCCGCTTCGGTCGGACTCGACCCGGCCCGGCTGCCGCGCCACATCGCCATCATCATGGACGGCAACGGGCGGTGGGCGCAGCGCCAGGGCAAGGAGCGGGCCGAAGGGCACGAGCGCGGCGCGCACTCCGTCGATGTCATTACGGAAGAGTGCTGCCGGCTCGGGTTGGGTCAGCTCACGCTGTACTGCCTCAGCTCCGAGAACTGGAAACGCCCGAAGCCGGAGATCGACTTCCTGATGGCGCTCCTCAAGCAGTACCTGCTGCTGGAGCGCGAGAAGATTCAGACGCAGAACATCCGGTTCGCGGTGATCGGCCGGCGCTCGGGGCTTCCCGACGAAGTGCTGACCGAGATCGACGAGAACGTGCGCCTGACGCGGAGCAACACCGGGCTGACGCTGTGCCTCGCGATCAACTACGGCAGCCGCGCCGAGATCGTGGACGCGGTGCAATCGCTCGCGACGAAGGTGAGCCGCGGCGAGTTGAAGCCGGAAGACATCGACGAAGCGGCCATCTCCGGCGCGCTGTACACCGGCGGGATGCCGGACCCGGACTTGCTCGTGCGCACGGCGGGCGAGATGCGCGTGAGCAACTACCTGCTGTGGCAAATCTCCTACGCCGAGTTGTGGGTGACGCCGAAGTTCTGGCCGGAGTTCGACCCGGCGCTTCTTCACGAAGGGCTGCGCGACTACGCCCGGCGCGAGCGGCGCTTCGGCGGCTTGAACACGGACGCTACCACATGACGTGTTTCAAGAGAAAGACAGAAGGCAGCCGCAGATAAACGCAGAAGGACGCAGATCAAGACAGAAAACTGTTTTCAAGCACTCTGCTTCCTGCCTTTGATCTGCGTCCTTCTGCGTTATCTGCGGCTGCCTTCATCTTTTGTGGTTTGTTTCCGTGCTTCTTTTCGGAACTCCTGAATGATCCGGACGCGGCTGTGGGTCGGTTCGCTGCTCGCGCTCGGTGCCGCCGGGGTGCTGTTCGGCGACTCGTGGCTCGCGCGCGAAGGGTTCGCGTGGTTCCCGTTCCTGTTCGCGTTCCTGATGTTCGCCGGCTTCGTCGGCTCGCGCGAACTCGTCCGCCTCTTCCCCGCGGCGCACCGGCCATCCGAATTCCTCGTCACCGGCGGCGTGCTGCTCGCGATTCTCGCGAACTGGTATCCGGCACTGCGTTCTCAGTTCAGCCCGGACCCGGCGTCGGCGTGGGCGATGCTGGTGTGGGTCGTCGCGGGCGTGCTGCTCGGGGCGTTCCTGATCGAAATGCGGCGGTACACCGGCGAACCCGGCATCGCGGTCCCGCGGCTCGCGCTGACAATGTTCGCGGTCGCGTACTTGGGCCTGCTGCCGTGCTTCTTCGCCCAGATTCGCTTTCTGTCGAAGGACGTGGATACCGGCGCACTCATGCTCGCGCTCGTGGTGTTCGTGCCGAAGTGTACCGACATCGGCGCGTTCTTCACGGGAACTTTTCTTGGTCGGCACAAGATGACGCCGCTGATCAGCCCCAAGAAAACGTGGGAAGGCTTCGCGGGCGGCATGACGACCGGCGCACTCGTCGCGGTGGTGTTCTCGTTCATGGGCGAGGTATTTCGCCACGGCTGGTTAGAAGCAATCGCGTTCGGGCTGGCGGTGGGTCTCGCGGGCATTCTCGGCGACTTGGCCGAATCGCTCATCAAGCGCGATTGTCAGACGAAGGACGCGTCGAAGAGCATTCCCGGCTTCGGCGGCGTGCTGGACGTGATCGACTCCGTGCTGTTCGCGGCCCCGGTCGCGTACCTGTGGTTCAGTTGGGGATGAAATACTTCTCACCACGAAGGCACAAAGTTCGCACAAAGGGACACAAAGAGAGACAATGAACTTGTCTTCAACTTTGTGTGTCTCTGTGCGAGCTTTGTGCCTTCGTGGTGAGTCTTCAGGAATATCAAATGGCTGATTCGCAGGTGACGCGCACGCTGACGATCGAGGATCAGGACGAAGCGGTGATCCTCTTCGGCACGCGCGACCAGTACTTGCGCGCCCTGCGCGACGCGTTCGCGGTGAAGGCCGTGTACCGCAGCGGCGAGTTGAAGATCGAAGGCACGTCCGAGGCGGCCGAGCAGTTCGAGCGCGCGCTCCAGCAGGTGCGCCAGGTCGCGCGCAAGCAGGGCAAGTTGGAAGCGAAGGACGTGACCAACGTGATCGAGGTGATCCGCGGCGGGACCAATCGCGGGTCTGGATCGGTCGTATCCACGGAGGTCGGTCGGAACCTGCGCACGCGCACCGACGGCCAGGGGCGATACGTCCAGGCGCTCCAGAACAACGACGCGGTCATCTGCGTCGGCCCGGCCGGGAGCGGGAAGACGTACCTCGCGGTCGCGTGGGCGGTGTCGCTGCTGAACACCAAGAAGGTGCGGAAGATCGTGCTCGTGCGACCCGCGGTGGAAGCCGGCGAGCGCCTCGGCTTCCTGCCCGGCGACCTCATCGCGAAGATCAGCCCGTACCTGCGGCCCCTCTACGACGCGCTCGCCGACATGATGGAACCGGACACCGTGAAGAAGTACATGGAGAGCGAGATCATCGAGATTCTGCCGCTCGCTTATATGAGGGGCCGCACGTTGAGTCACGCGTGCATCATTCTTGACGAAGGGCAGAACGCGACCGCGGAGCAGATGAAGATGTTTCTGA
>CANLGS010000409.1 GCA_947490035.1 Gemmataceae bacterium | reverse complement strand
GCCGCCGTAAGAACCCCTCCCCAACCCCTCCCCCAAGAAGGGAGGGGCTTCAGAGCGAACGCTGTGCGTTCGCGGTTCCGTCTTCTGTCTGAAGCCCCTCCCTTCTTAGGGGAGGGGTTCGCTCTCAACCCTCCGGGTTGCGGTTGAACTTCTGGTACGGCAGCCGCACGCCCCTCACCAGGAACTGGTCGGCCCGGATCGGGTTCGGCGCCTCGAACCCGGTCTGCCCGTTCACCGTCGTCACGTCGTCCTGATCGACGCCGTCGCCGCTCACCCCGAAGCCGCCGATCAGCACGCCCCGCTCGTACAGCGGCGAACTGCCGGGGAAGAACACGATGCCGTTCTGGTTCAGGATGTTGAACGGGCTGTGGAAGTTGGTGCCGGGGTTGAACGAGTCGTTCCCGACCACGCTCGTGTACGCGGACGCCGGCAGCGGCGCCCCGGCCAGCCGGCCGGTGAACCGGTTGGTGCCGAGCGGGTCGTCGTTGAACTGCGAGAACGGACCCGGGTCGGCGGCGTCGATGCCTTCCGGGAACCGCGGCTCGCCCAGGAACCGGAACGTGCGGTTGGTGAGCGCCACGCCCGGCGGCAGCCCCGGCACCTGGTCGATCGCCTGGAGCTGCGCCGCGTTCGCGTAGTACGCCACGTTGCGCGCCTTCGCCACGGCCACGTCGATGGAGAAGATGGTCGCGTCCGGCTGGCGGAACAGGCCGACGATGTTGCCCTGGCGGTCGGCCACGGCGAACACGAACTTGGCCCGCGTGCCGAGCGGCACGCGGATGGCGGCGCGCGTCCGGTCGGCCTGCTGGATCGAGTTGGCGACGATCGCGGTCACCTCGTCGGCGGTGATCCCGTCGCCGTCGTGCGGCGTCACCAGCCACCCGTCCGGGGCGACCACGCCGCCGCGAAGGAAGAGGTCGTCGCCGCCGCCGGGCACGCCGTTGGCCCCGCCGCTGACGATCTGGTTGGTGCCGTCGTTGGCGCTGCCGCGGCCCACCTGTTGGCCGACGACGTTCAGCACCTTGCGGCCGTTGTCGGCGCCGCCGGGGCCGAACACGTCGAGTTGGAGGCCGACGAGGTCGAGGCGCCCGACCGGCAGCCCGAACCCGGCCGGCAGCGCGACCCCGCCGAGGGCGTCGATCGGTGTGGTCGGCGTGCCGTCCACGCTGGCGCGCGTCCCGCCGACGGCCGCGAACGCGATCCACTCGGCCTCCAGCGACCGGTCCGGCTTGGTCGGGTCGAAGGTGGCGCTGAGCGACGAGTTCTCTTCGGTCGCGAATCCGGTGCGGCCGGGGAAGAACACGCCGATGCCGCCGACCACCTGCCCGTTCTTGTAGATCGGGATGCCGCCCGGCAGCGTCGCGATGCCGCGGTTCTGCGCGCCGCGCAGCAAGCCCGTCTCGAACCCGTAGGAGTCCGGCGGGAACAGCGACTGGCCCGCGCCCACGAACGCCGGGTCGATGTTGAACCGTTGCGCCAGTTGCACGTCGTCGGCGGTGCCCTTGATGCGGTCGTTGCCGACGTGGAACGTGCCGTCGCGGTTGGTGTGTTCGATCTGGAACAAGTCCACCTGCGGGGTGTTGTTCACGCCCGGCGGGAAGTGGCCCTTGCTGCCCACCGCCGAGACATACCCCGGCCCGCGAAGCGTCGAGTTCGGGTCGGTGATGTTCGGGTTCGAGTTCACCTCGCGCTCGGTGATGGTGGACTGGCTGATGAACTGGACGGTGCGCGACGTGAGCGGCCCCTGGTTGTTGGCGAAGAACGCGCCGGTGCGGGCCTTCGACACGGCGCCGTCGATGGCGAACACCAGGTTGTTCACGTCGCCCGTGATCAGGGGCGAGACGCCGCTCTCGACGCGCACGCCGAGGATGCGGCCGTTGCGGTCCACGATAGCGATGATGGCGTCCGAGCTGGCGCTGGCGGCTGCGGCCCGCTTCAAGAGCGCGTCCACCTCGCCCGCGGTGATCGTCTCCTGCGGGGTCGTTACGATGGCGCCCGGCGGGAACGCCGGGAGGATCCGGTCGCCGGCGTTCGGCACCACCGCGTCGGTCGGTTTCACCTTGAACAGGTCGTTCACCCCGCCGTCGCCGTTGAACACGTTCGTGTTGGAGCCGCCGAAGAGGGCGTCGCGCCCGGACCCGGCGAGCAGAGTGGAAGCCCCCCCGCCGGCGACGATCTTGTTCGTGCCGTTCCCGACGTTGATGGTCGCCGGTTGCAGCACGCGCGGGGCGATGACAACAGCGTCGTTGCCCGCGCCGGTACTCACCGCGATGGCGGTGACGGCGGCCGAGGCGAAGGCGCCGATGTCCACGCTGCCGTCGAGTACACGGAGGTTGGCGCCGTCGCTGAGGATGCGGATGCGGTCGTCGCCGGGAGTGCCGGTGACGGTCAGCACGCCCCCGGCAAGGGCGGCGGTCGCGAGCAGCGCCCGGTCCTCGAGCGATTCGCACTGAAGGGTGGTTCGCCGCTGGGCGGCTCGGTCGTTCGCACTGTGCATGACACGGCCCGCGTGGTCGGAAGGGTTTCCCTACTCACCGGTATCGGCCGCCGGCACAACCCGCCTTGACGGAATCGCCCGCTCGCGCCGCATTCCGCGCCTAACCGGAAGAATCCTCATGACCGGCGCGCCGGCCGGCCGATGGAGGGGATGAGGCACCGGGGTTGAGTGCCACGCCACAGGCAAGCGCGGGAGAACGGGCATGGGGCGCGTCTGGAAGTTGAGTCGCTGTGTCGCGGGTGGGCTGTTGTGCGTCGCGGGCATCGCCCACGGGGACGACGAGCCGGCGCTCGCGCCGCCGCCGCGAATCGTCGCGCCGCCCGCGGTCGTACCGGACGCGCTACCGCCGCTGCCGCCCGCGTTGGCGCTACCAGCGCTGCCGCCCGCGTCGGGCGCGATCCCACCGGTGACGCTCCCGGCGCTGCCGGCCGCGTCGGGTGCGCTGCCGCGGCCCGGCCCGCTGGCGGTCATCCCGCCGCTGCCGGCGAAGGCCGAGCCGCCGAAGGCCACGGAACCGCGGAAGGCCGATCCGGCCAAGGACGCGCCCCGCGACACGACGCGGCAGCCTATCGACCGGCTGCTCGACCCGTCCCAGCCGGCCAAGCCGGGCGCGCAGGACGCCGCCGCGGCGCAGGCGTCGTACGCGTACTTCCCGACGCTCGGCTTCGCCGGGCGCAGCGGCGTGCTGCCGCGCTCCGGCAGCAACAACGAGTACGAGACGGTCGAGGACCGGTGGCGCACCGGGTTCCCCGCGTGGGACCGGTACAACCTCGGCCACCCGCGCGTGTTCGACTACCCGTACCAGCCCGGTAAGTGGTACGACCCGTACCGCCAGAACGTGCTCAAGGGCGACTACCCGATCTACGGGCAGCACACGTTCTTCACCTTCACCGGCACGAACAGCTCGCTGTTCGAGGGCCGCATGATCCCGACGGCGACCACGCCGTTCGAGAGCACCGCGCGGCCGCTGGAGACGGAGTTCTTCCAGCGCCCCGGCCAGTTCCTGTTCTCCAACCTGACCACCACCACGTTCGACCTGCTGCACGGCGACGCGGCGTTCAAGCCGGCCGACTGGCGCGTCCACGTGACCCCGGCGTTCAACTACAACGCGCTCAGCGTGTCGGAACTGGGCGTCGTCAGCCCGGACGTGCGCAAGGGCACGGTGCGGCTGCGGTCGTGGGCGACGCTCCAGGAGTGGTTCGGCGAGTACAAACTGGCGGACCTGAGCGAGCAGTACGACTTCGTGTCGGTGCGGGCCGGGGCGCAGCCGTTCACGTCGGACTTCCGCGGGTTCATCTATAGCGACGTGAACCGCGGCGTGCGTCTGTTCGGGAACCTGGACGGGAACCGCACGCAGTTCAACCTCGCGTACTTCCGCCAGTTGGAAAAGGAAACGAACAGCGGCCTGAACTCGTTCACCGACCGCGACCAGGACATCATCATCGCGAACTTGTTCCGCCAGGACTTCGTCTTCCCGGGTTTCACGGCGAGTGCGAGCTACCACTACAACAACGACGCGCCGTCGATGAAGTTCGACAAGAACGGGTTTCTGGCACGCCCAGACGCGGCCGGCGTGTTCCAACCGCACCGCGTCGAGGCGCACTACTTTGGCGTGGCCGGCGACGGCCACATCGACCGGTACAACATCTCCAGCGCGTTCTACTGGGTACTGGGCCGCGACAGCCGCAACCCGATCGCGGGTCAGGCGACGAACATCAGCGCACAGATGGCGGCGGTGGAACTGAGCTACGACCGCGACTGGGCGCGGTTCCGCACGAGCGGTATGTACCAGTCCGGTGACGGCAACGCCCGCGACGGCCACGCGACTGGGTTCGACGGCATCCTCGACCAGCAGAACTTCGGCGGCGAGTTCAGCTTCTGGCGCCGGAACCGGATCCCGCTGTTCGGGGTGGGTTTGACGAACGACCAGAGCAACTACACGAACCTGCGGTCGAGCCGCACCCTTGGTCAGAGCAACTTCGTGAACCCCGGCTTGTGGCTGATCAACGCGGGTCTGGACATGGACCTCACGCCGCGGTTGCGGTCGATCAATAACGTGAACGCGCTGTTCTTCAACAAGACGAGTTCGCTGGAAGTGTTCACGTTCCAGAGCAACATCGACAACTACATCGGAACGGACATCAGCACCGGGTTCGAGTGGCGTCCGCGTCTGAACAACAACGGGATCGTGCTGGCGGGCTTGAGCGCCTTGATCCCCGGCGGCGGGTTCCGCCAACTGTACAACGACAAGGGCGGCAAGGTGCAGACGCTGTTCAACGGGTTCGCCGAGATCGTGTTCACGTTCTGATGTGAATCGACGAACGACGACGCGAGCCGCGGATTTCCCCGCGGCTCGCGTGCGTTCGCGTGGTGTCCGCG
>CANLGS010000408.1 GCA_947490035.1 Gemmataceae bacterium | reverse complement strand
TGGATTGGGGGAACTCGTCAGCGAATAGCGCGGCGTAGTCGCGGAGGCGGTCGAGGACAGCGGAATCGAGACTTGGGGTATAGGTCTTCATGCAAAGTGAGAGGGCCGAATCGCTTGAGACGATTCAGCCCTCTAACGGAGTAGTACTAGAAACGCTTGCGAGAATGTCACAACGAGGTACATCGTAAACTGAGATGAAGACGGCCGTCAATCGCCACCCCGCGATTTGAACCGCTTCCCACCACAATGTTCGGCGGGTTACGGGATCGCACCGGGGAAAGGCCGTGTTGCGCCGAGAAACGACCTTTCTGGCAGAACCCGCCGGCAAGACCGGCAACCGTTCACGCGAGGCGATCCGCCTTCCGCAACGCGGGGAGCAGCCGCGTCCACGATCAGAGAGACCGCGCGTGCGTGTCGATGACGTTCGTTGCCTTCACGTCGGGGAACGGCGCCGCGAAATCGCGCGACGATCGCGGTATCACCGATGCCGAGCGCTTCGACTCGCCCGGCAGTTCTGTTCGGTTAGATGCCCGCGAGCGGCGCCTTCGCGTCGCCGAACTCCGGCACCTTCAGCCCCATCTTGTCCATCAGCGACAGGTACAGGCTGCACAGCTTCCGCTTGTCGTTGCCCGCGTTCAGGTAGTCGAGCGAGCGGCCCGTCTTGAGCGCGCCACCCAAGCCGCCCGCGAGGACCAGCGGCACACGCGTGCCGTTATGCGCGTTCCAGTGTTCCGACACGAACATGATGCACGAGTTGTCGAGAACCGAGCCTTCGCCCTCCTTCATCTTCGACAGCTTGTCGATGAGGTACGCGTACTGCTCGACGTGGAACTTCACGATCGCCTGGTAATCCTTGCCTTCGTTGGAGTGCGAATAGCTGTGGTGGTCGTCGCGGATGTTGAGGAACGGGTACACCTGACCGGACAGGTCGCGCGACATGAGCAGCGTCGCGACGCGCGAGCGGTCCGTCTGGAATGCCAGCGCGATGATGTCGCACATCAGCTTCGCGTACTCGCGGAAGTCCTTCGGCTGCGCCGGCGACGGGCGCTGACCCGCGGGCACCACCGGCGCGTCGTCCTTCGCCATCTTGTTGAGGCGCTGCACGCGCTGTTCCGTCTCGCGCACCGAAGAGAGGTACTCTTCCAGCTTCTGCTTGTCGGAACCGCTGACCGTGCCGGCGATGTCTTTCGCCTGGCCGAGAACGTCATCGAGAATGCTGCCCTGGAGCTTGCCGGCCTTGCCCCCGAACAGGCTGTCGAACGCGAGCGCCGGATACAGTTCGATCGGGACCGGCGATTCGGAGTTACGCCACGAGATGTGCGACGCGTACACCATCGAATACTGGCTCTCGTGGAACCCGCTCACCGGCTGTTCGCAACCAAGTACCAAGCTCGGTTGCGCGGTGTCGTCCTCGTAGTGCTTCGCCAGCAGTTGATCCATGCTGACGCCGCCCTTGATCGTGCGGCCCCGGCTCAGTGCCGCGCCCGACAGGATGTTGCCGGTACACTTCGCGTGGCCGCCGTCGCCTTCTTTGTTCCACAGCCCGTTGATGACGTTCAGCTTGTCCTTGAACGGCGCGAGTGGTTGCAGGCTTGAACCCAACTCCATGTCCGCGCCGTTGCCCTTCGCCCACCAGTGCGGGGGCGAGATGCCGTCGCCGATGAAGAGGCACGCGAACCGCTGCGCGGCCTTCTTCGCGGGCGCGGCGTTCGCAATCGCGGGCACGGATTCGAGCCAGGGTAGCGCGACCGTGACGCCCAAGCCCTTGAGCAGCACGCGACGCGAGACATTGTTGGGGCTCGTCATTTTTCGCCTCCGGGTGGTAGGTCGGTTCGGAACTTGGTCGGGGAGAAATCTTTGCACCGCTGCGTGCGGAACTGCGGGCTGGCCGCCACCAGTTCAAACACCGCGGACAGTTTGGAATCGTCCTTCGCGAGTTCGGCCTGCATCTTCTCCAGTAACGGCTGGTCGGACAACTGCAACGAGCGGCCGAGCGCGTAGCCGAGGAACTTGTGCGAGAGCGTCTTCGCGAACTCCGCGTTGCGGTTCTTCGCGAGGTACTCGCCGAACTCCGACACGCCGCGAGTTTCCTTACCGCTTGGGAGCGCGACGACGTTATCAACGGGTCGGCCGGCGAGGTCTTTCGCGCGGCTCCGGCCGATCGGGTCGAAGCCCTCCATCGACAGGCCGACCGGGTCGAACCGCTGGTGGCAGCGCGCGCACGCCGCGTCTTCGACGTGCAACTTCAGGAGTTGCCGTATCGTCTTGCCGTTGGTGTCGGTCTCCTTCGCGGGCAGCACCGCGACATCCGGCGGCGGCGGCGGGATGTGTTCGCCGAGCAGCTTGTGAACGACCCAGAACCCGCGCTTGACGGGGCTGGTGCGCTGAGGCTGCGAGTTCTTCGTGAGGAACACCGCCATGCCCAACACCCCGCCGCGCCCCTGTGTGTGCAGTCCCGTGACCATCTCCCATTCGTCCGCCGCGCCCTTGAACGGCAACCCGTAGTGCGCCGCGAGCTTCTTGTTCACGAACGTCGCGTCGCTGTTGAGCAGTTGCGTGATCGGCTTGTCGTTCTGGATCAGGTACGTGAAGAGTCGCGTCGGTTCCTCGAACATCGCGTTCTTGAGCGCGTCGTCGAACGCGGGGAACACGGTGCGGTTGACCGCCTCTTGCGAGAGGAAGTCGCGGTGACCGAGCCACTGGCCGAAGAACTCCAGCGCGAACCGGCTCACCTTCGCGTCCTTCAGCATCCGGCGCACTTGTTCGCGCAGCACCTTCTCGTCACTCAGTTTGCCGGCCTTCGCGAGCGCGAGCAGTTCCGCGTCCGGCGGGCCGGACCAGATGAAGTAACTCAACCGCGACGCGAGCGCGAGGTCGGACAGCGGCGCGACCGAGTCGCCCGCGGGGGTCGCGTCGAACCGCATTGCGAAGTGCGGCGACACCAGCACGCGGACGACCGACGCCCGCACCGCGGCGTCGGTGCCGTGGTCCTTGTCGCGGCTCACGTCGGTGAAGAACTTTTCGAGCTTCTGTTTCTCGGCGTCCGTCAGCGGTCGGCGGTACGCATTCCCCGCGAACGCGAGCAGGTCTTTCAGGTAGACCGTTTCGGCACTCTTGAGGGTCGCGGCTTGCCACTTCAACCCGGCACGCACGTCCTCGAAGAACACGCTGATCGGGTGTTTCGCGAGGTCGTCGCCCGTGAGCTTCACGCCGGCACGCTTCAGATATGCCTCTTTGAAACGCACGAGCGTTTCGTCCTTCACAAGCTCCGGGTCTTCCTCCTTGAACGAGTCGAAATCGGGGTGCTTGAGGAAGTTCCGTTCGGAGCGCTCGAAGAACACGAACCCGCGAAGCATCTTCTCCCAGATGCCGGTCGCGAAGTACAACTCCGCCCACAGGCTATCGAGTTCGCGCTTGTCGGCGGCGGTCAGCACGGATCGGCACAGCGGCACGTCGTCGCGGAAGAACCCCTCGATGAGGTGGAACCCGGCCGAGAGGCCGCGTGTGGAATCGACGTGGAAGAAGCGGTTCGGGAACAGCCGGCAGAACGCGTTGCCCGATGCGAGAACCGCCGGTTCGACCTTTTCGCCCGCGGGAAGGGTGGGTACCGCGATGCTCAGTTTCACGAGCTTCGCCGGATCGAACGTGTCGCGCGATTCAGCCGTCTTGCGTCGGCGGGCGAGGTGGTCGATCGGCCCGTTCCCGGCGTTCGCGACGATGGCCGGCGTTTCCGTCGGGCACAACTCGCGGCTCAGTTTCTGCACGTCCGCGGACAGCGCCCGCGCCGCGGATTGCACTTCGCTCGCGGTGGGTGCCGCCGGGTTCTTCGGTGCCGGGAACTTCGCCCAGCGCTCGCGGAGCCACGCGACGAAGTGCTTGTCGTCCGACGCCCCTTCGAGCGCGTCCCAGAGCGCGCGAGCGTACTTCGGACTCAGGCCGCGCTCGGTTGCCCACGCTTCCACGGTCGCGGTCTTGCGCCCGCCGACGCGGTACTGGAACAGCCACAACGCGGTGAAATACTTTTCGTAATCGACCGCGTGCGCGTCGTAGAAGCGGACGATCTGCTGCTCGTAGAACTTCTGCCGGTCCGCGAACGTGACGACCTGATGCGGGGCGAACTTCAGCCCCGTGGTGGAAAGCAATGCGTGATCCGCGACCTGTTCGCCGGCCGCGTAATACTTTTTGAAGAGGCTCGGCGACATCGCGAGCGCCTCGCCGGTGTTGTTGAAGCCCTCGCCCGACGCCGGATCGACCGGGAACGACTTCGCGGGCCTGATGTTCGCGCCGGTGAGGTCAAAAATCGTGTAGTCGTACTCCGCGTTAGTGAGGCGCCGCGGCGGCACCGCACCGGGGTCGCCCGCGAGCTTCCGCGCCTCCGCGAGCAGCACCTTTTCGAGCGTCTCGACCATCTCCGCGCGCAACGCGGCCGACGGCTGCTTCGCCTTCGCGGGCGGCATCTCCTCTTTCTTCAGAAACGTGACGACGTGTTCCCACTGCCGGAAGTCTTCGACGATCTTCGCGGAGGAAGTGAACTTGGTCAGGTCGAGGTCGCCGTTCTTGGTCTTCGCGTCGTGGCACTTGACGCAGTACGTGTTGAGGAACGGCACCACCTTGTCCTGGTATGGGTCGGCCGCGCGTGAGTCGGACGTACCGAGAAGCACCAGCACCGCAAGGAGCGGACAGAAGAACGGCGGCACGCGGCGCGCTCGCGGAACCACGGACATCGGGTGCCTCACTTTGCGTTCACGCGACAACTGTTCAGTGCCGGCGGAGTGATCTCGGACGAGTGCGAAGGCGGGTCGGTCGGCGGGTGGGAGTTTGCCCGAAGGCGTATCCCACGCGTAAGCGTATCAGACTTCGTGGGCCGAGGCTCGTTT
>CANLGS010000407.1 GCA_947490035.1 Gemmataceae bacterium | reverse complement strand
TCGAACGCGCTCTGGAACGACTCCCACACCTGCTGAAGAACCGCGTCGTACACCGCCGGTTCGTTCTCCAGGAGGAAGCGGAACGCGGCCTCCTGCGCCGGGGTCGGCTCGGCCCCGCCCGGCCCGGCGACGCGGACCGGGAAGCGGCCCTTCGCGAGCAGCGCCGCGTTCTTCTCGCGCCGCGCGGCGCGCTTCTGTTCGCGCTCCGCGTCCTTCGGGTCGGGCGCGTCGGCCTCCTCTTCGCGCGCCTCGCGTTCGGCTTCGTTGGCGGCCCGATCGACTTCCTCGAACGCCTTCTCGATCCGGTCGCCGTACCGCTCGCGCATCTGCGCCTTGATGTTCTCCAGGGCCGCGTTCATGTCGGCGGCCATCCGCGCCCCTTCCTCCTCGGTCACGGGCGCCGGCTCGGGCATCATCCCGACGGCGGCGAACCGCGGGAGCGCCGCGGACCCGGCCCACGACTCGTCGGCCTCCTTGAACCGCAACTTGCCGAACAGTTCGTGTGCCACGGTGAACTCCTCTTCGCGGGCGCCTGATCGCTCAGGGTTTCAGATTATCATTTTCGGGGCGGTCTGGGTGTGTAGTCCTCACGCTCCGCGTGAGGTCCGGGAGCGTAGTCCTCACCGTTGCCGCGCCGCGTTGTGGTCTTCGGGTTCGTGACCGGGTACGATTGTTGCGCACGCTCCCCGAGGCCGCACGCACATGAACTCTCCCTTCCCCGACCGGTCCGAACCGCACGACAGCCGGCGCACGGTCCCGTCGAACCGGCCGCTGCCCGCGCCGGACCTGTGTTCCGCGTCGTCGCCCGTCGTCCTCAACGAGGCCGGGTTGCCGCTGGACTTCGGGCACTACGGTTGCTCGCGCGCCTCGGCAGCGGCGGGATGGGGACCGTCTACCTGGCCCACGACCGGCACCTGGCCCGCAACGTGGCCCTGAAGGTGCTGCCGGACGGCGCGGACGAGCAGTGGCGTGCGATGTTCCTCCGCGAGGCGCAGGCCGCGGCCGCGCTCGACCACCCGAACCTGTGCCCGGTTTACTAGGTCGGCGAAGAGGGCGGGCGGCCGTACCTGGCGATGAAGTACATCAAGGGCCAAACGCTGTCCGAGGCGTACAAGCCCCCGGTCCCGCCGCGGCAGGCGGCGGCCGTGGTGCGCGACCTGGCCCGCGCGATGGGCGCCGCGCACGCGTGCGGCGTGGTTCACCGCGACCTGAAGCCGGCGAACGTGATGGTCGATGGGCTGGGCGAGGTGGTGGTAGTCGATTTCGGCGTGGCCGTGCGGCTCGCGCCCGGCGACTCGCGGCTGACGCAGGAGCCGGTCGCGCGCGGCACCCCGGCGTACATGGCCCCGGAGCAGGCATCCGACCCGGCCGGCGTCGGCCCCGCGACCGACGTGTGGGCGCTCGGCGTGATCCTGTTCGAACTGGTCGCCGGGCGGCGGCCGTTCGAGGGGCAGACGCCCCTCGAGATTCTCGTGCGCAGCGCCAGCGACGACCCTCCGTCACCGCGCGCGCTCAACCCGCTCGTCGATCCGGCGCTGGAAGCGATCATCCTGACGTGTCTAGAGAAGAACCCGGCCGACCGCTACGCGACGGGCACAGCCCTCGCGACCGCGCTGGGCGGCTACCTCGCGCCCCGCCGGCCCGCGCCGCGGAAGCGATTTCTGGTCGCGGGACTGGTCGTCGCGGCGCTGGCCCTCGCTCTCGCGGGTACGGCGATCTACCTGAGCATCAAGCGCGGCGAACCGGTGGCGAAGATCGACCCCGCCACGCCGGTCGCACCGGACACGAAGGGCGGGGAGAACAAAGTTCCGCCGGTCGTGATTCCCGATCCCGGCAAGAACCTCCCGCCAATCATCGCCCTTGAACCGGGCGAAGGAAACGCCTTCCGCACCGGCGAATGGGAGTACCTAATCGACGCGACCCACGCCGGCGCCACGAAGTGGCTCGCCGCACACAAGGGCAAGCATTCGGTAATGTGGCTCGACGCGTACATGGTCGGCGGGCGGGCGCAGTACGCAGCCGTGGCCGCGCTCGACGGCCGCACGGCGAACTGGGTGGCCGACTTGGCGGTGCCGAAGGACGGCCAAACCGACTTTCAAAAGACGCTGGCGAAGAGCGAACCACACACGCTGGTTTCGTTGGCGGTGTACCGCGAGAAAGCGACTTCGTTCGAACTGTTGTTGGCACAACTCTGGCACCAGAGCCGAGGGGACCGGTCGTCGTCATTGGTGGTTCGCGAGGTCCACTTCGGGGAAAAGAGCCTCATCGAAGTGCCCGGCTACTACTACCTTCAGTTGCGCCCGTTCCACGACAGTGTTCGTGCTTGGGCCTACCACCATGGCTTCCAAGGTGAGGAACCGCGATTTTCAAAGGGTTTCGTCATCGGAATGGCACTCCATGTGCAAATTGCGAATGCCGAATCTCGAAAACCTCTGGAAAACAAGGCATTTCACACCTTGTAAGTCATGGGCCTACCACTTCGATGAACCGAAAGGGAAACAACCGGTCGGCCGTGTCGAACCGGGGGCGAACCTGTTGAACGCAAGCGAGACCAAGACCAAGGCGTTCTTGGCCCAAAATTGCGGGAAGGGGCGGAGGCCAGGGTCCGTGGCTGGGCACGAAGGCGGAGAGGGAATTGTTTACGGAGCGACGGCTTACCCGGATGTCACCGTTGCCGATTCCGTCGCGCAGTTGCACCTCACGGAAGACGAACTGAAGCAGGAAGCCCGCGCGCGGGCGGCTGTCGGCTTCGTACCCACATCGCTTACGGGCTACCACACGAAAGACGGCGGCACGCGGTTCTGTGCCGTGTGGGTGAAGTACACTCCGCCGAAGAAGTGACGGTCACTTCTTCGGCGGGGGCGCGAGCAGCGCGTCGGCCTTCGTCGGGTTCTTCTGCACGTAGCCCGCGATCCCGTTGAAGAACTCCAGGAACTGCTCCGCCCCTTGCTCCGCGACCTTCGGCGCGGCCGGACCCATGAGGCGCAGCGCCACCGTCGCGGCCTTGCTGTCGCTCACCATGAATATCTGTACGCTCGTGCTGAACGACGCGACGCCGTCCTTTGTCGCCTTCTGCGGGTGCGTGAGGATGGCGACCGCCTTCACCGGCACGGCCGGCCCTACGGCGCCGGTCTTCACCTTGCCCGTCGCGTACCACACGCGCCCGTCCGCGAACGTGCCGACGGTGCGCCACACCACCTCGCTGCCGTTCTCGTCGGTCCACGCGAACTGCCCGTTGCCGGCGTCCGCGATCGGCACGGCCGGCACCTTCAGCCGCTGCCACGCCAGCGCGACCCGGTCCGGGTGGTCGAACAGCCACTCGTACATCTGCACCGTGCAGACCACCTCCGGTGCGGAGGACCGCGTGGAGATGGTCGGCTGCTGCACCACCTTCATCACCGCGTCGCGGTAGTCGGCGTGGACCACGTCCGCCAGTTTGACGCGCACCGGGC
Organism: Gemmataceae bacterium; assembly: GCA_947490035.1. Classification (GTDB taxonomy): domain Bacteria; phylum Planctomycetota; class Planctomycetia; order Gemmatales; family Gemmataceae; genus Gemmata. The sequence continues at coordinate 1,426 of CANLGS010000407.1, read as the reverse complement.
CGGCGGTGTTGGGAAGTTCCGCGGGCATCGCCGACGGCGGGGAAGCCGGCGCGGGAACGGGCGGCGCCGCGCCCGCGAGGGCCGCGACCGCACCGCCCAGCAACACACCCAGCGCCTTGGCCGGTCCGGTCATGGGGCACCTCGTCCGTGATTGCCGCGCGGTGTGGCCGGTCGATCCGTGACCGGTCTAACTTCGCGAACCGCACGATACGCCATAAAAGATCGAACCGGCGCGACCGCGATCATGAACAATTCCGGTTACCCAGTCCGGTTGCCCTTGCCCGGTCGCGGCCAAACGGGTTACCCTCCGCCGCGAGCGCAGCTTACCAGAGTAGCCCGCCACTCCGTGGCGATTCTTCTCTTGTGGCACAAACATTCCTGTCTGTGGGCTTCGAGGGGCTAACCAGAGTAGCCCGCCACTCCGTGGCGGTTCTTCTCTTGTGGCACAGACATTCCTGTCTGTGTGCTTCGAGGGGCTAACCGCACAGACAGGAATGTCTGTGCCACCAAGATAAAGACAGAAGAACCGCCACGGAGTGGCGGGCTACTCTCCGTCAGGAGGACCGGCAGAATGACACGCAAGAAGTGGGTGCGGCGCGGGGTCGCGGCGCTGGCGGTCGTCGTCGCGGTCGGCGGCGCGTGGGCCGGGTTCAACGCCTCCCTGCTGCGCGCGAAGTACGCCGGTCAGAAACTCGCCGCCGCGCCCGCCGACGAGGAACGCCTGCGGTGGGCCGACTCGCTCGCGGCGCTCGGCACGCCCGGCTTCGACCAACTCCTCGGCTTCGTGAAGTCCGGCGACGCGCCGACGCGCGCCGCGGCCGTCGGCGCGCTCGACCGGCACCTCGCCGCGATGCCCGACGGCGACGCCCGCGCGGTCACGATCAGCGGTGCCGTCCTCGCCGCATTCCCCGCGGCCAGCGACGACGGCAAGCGGGCGATCCTCCAGCTCGTTCCCACCATCTTGAAGCGCACTGGCGGCACGCACGCGGACCGGTGCCGGGTCGTCATCGTCGAGGGATTGAAGATGCCGGACCTCGATTCGCGGCTGCTCGCCGTCCGGTTCGCGATCCACCCCGACATCCGGTTGCGCGCCGAACTGGTGCCCCTGCTCGCGGCGAAGGAGCCGGAGTTGCGCGGCGCGAGCCTGTTCGCGGTCGCCGCCGAGGGCGAACAGGCGCTCGGCGACGAAGAACTGTTCAAGTGGCTCAACGACCCGGACCCCGGCGTGCGGAAGGTGTGCCACGACGCGCTCGTGGGCCGCGACCGCTCGGACGCGGAGATCGCGCTCGGCGGACGGCTCACGCACACCGACCCGCGCGAGCGGTTGAAGTTGCTGCTCGACCTGCGTTACGACGACGTGGCCGACCCGGAGCCGTGGCTCGAACGGCTCAGCCGCGACCCCGAACCGGCCGTGCGCGCCGGGGCG
>CANLGS010000406.1 GCA_947490035.1 Gemmataceae bacterium | reverse complement strand
CGGGGAAGCGCGACGCGAGCGCCGTTTCGAGGACCGCGATCTCCTTGTTCTTCTTGGTCGCGAACTCGAACGCTTCGCGCCGCAAACCCGGATCGGCGTCGTTGAAGAACTCGTACAGCAGCGGCGACGCCCACTCTTCCTTCTCTTGCGCGGTCACTTCGGTGAGCGCTTCGCGGCGCACGTCGGGATGAATCGACTGGAGCGCGAAACGGAGTGTGTTCGCCCCGCCGCCGGCAATCTTGAGGTTGAGCGCGGCCTTGAACGCTTCCGAGCGCACGCCGCTCGCGCTGTCGGTGAGCGCGCGGACGAGCAAGTCCCAGCCCGGCTCGCCCTGCGCCTTCGGCGTCTTCTTCACCGTCTGAATCAAGGTTTCGAGACCGCGCCGGCGCGCGTCCTCGTCGGCCGCCGTGAGACCCGACTCCGCGACCGACAGCGGCGCTTTGTCGAAGATCTTCACGAGTGCCGTGTACGCGGCGTCGCGCACCGACGCCTGCGAATCGAACAGCATCGAGCGGAGGCGGTTCACGGCGCGTTCGTCGTCGAGGGCGGCGAGCGCGCGGCACACCTCGACGCGGGCGTTCACGTCCTCTTCGCGGATCAGTTGCAGGAGCAACCCGAAGGCGCGCGGGTCGCCCAACACGGCGAGGCCGCGGGCGCCGCGCAAGCAGGTGTCGAGCGCGCGGCTCGCGGTCGCCTGGAGCAGCGTGTCGTAGTCGGTGGGCGTGAGTTTGTCCTTCGCGTCCGCGGCGACCGGCGGCGCGGCCTCTTCCTTCTTGTCTTCCTTCTCGCCCTTGTCCTTGTCACCCTTCGCGGGCTTTTCGAGTTCCTTCAACTGCCGGTTCAGTTCGGTGTCGCGCGAGCGCAGCACCGCGGCGAGGTCGGGCTTCGACTCGACGGACAGGAGGAACGCCACCTTGCGAACGCCGGCGTCGTCGTCTTCGAGCTGGCGGCGAATCGCGGACTGCACCGCGGGGTCGTCGAGCAACCCGCGCTCGAACGTGCGCAGCAGCGCCTCGCGGCGCACGTCGCCGTGCTTCGAGGTGAGCGCCGTGAGGCTCGCGGTCGGCGCGTTCGCGTCGTAGACGCTTTCGAGCGCGCCGAGCGTGGCCTTCCGCACGTCCCACGTCGAAGCGTTGAGCGCATCGACGAGGCGCGTGAGCGCCTGGTCGTCGGCCTTCGCGAGCGGTTCGAGTGCCTTCACCGCCTTGATGCCGACATCGGCGTGCCCGGTCTTCAGCGCCAGGTCGATCGGGCCGAGATCGCCCTTCGATCGAGCGTGCAACCCCTCGAACGCGATGACGCGCACCTTGCCGTCGCCGTGGCCGATGGCCCGTTCGAGAATCTTCCCGACGCGCGGGTTGTCGCTCGCGACGAGCAGTTCCGCGATGTATTCGCGGAGTTTGTTGTCCGGGTCGCGTGTGAGTTGTTCGCCCAGAATGTCGATGCTCGCGGAGTCCTTCCACTCGGCGAGAACCTTCAGCGCCTTCTCGCGGCGCTTCGGGTCGTGCTTCTGGGCGAGTTCGTTCTGCACCCAGTCGGCGGCGCCGGTGACCTTCGCGGTCACGGGGCCGTCGGGGAACTTGCCGTCGGCTTCGAGCTTGATGAGCCGGATCGAGTTGTCGTCGCACGCGACCGCGACGTGCGGCTGGTTGTACACCGTGACGACGGCGATGCCGACGACGCGGCCCACCGTTTCCTTCAGCGTGCTGGGCTTGATCGCGCCGCCGCGCGGCCAGTTCTTGAGCGTGGCGTCGCGCGAGCCGGTCACGATGCGGTCGCCGGGCACGAACGCGAGTGCGGTCAGCACGTCCTCGTGCATGTTCGCGCGGCCCTTGTCTTCCGGCTCCAAACTGCCGCGCGCGAACGTGGTGAGCAGCTTGTGGTCCGCGCCCGCGGAGAAGAACCGCAGTTCCTCTTGCTCGAACGCGACGACCGTCACCGCGCCGTCGTGGGGCTTTGCGGACTCGCTTGGCTCGAACTCGTCTTTGCCTTCGCCGTCGAACACCGCGACGATGCCTTTCGTCGTGCCGGCCGCGAGCCAGAAGCCGCTCTTATCGACGCTCAGGCAGGTGCCGGTATCGGGGAGTTCGAGCGTCTGTTTCGCGCCGCCGTCCTTGTCGGAAATGATGTCGATCGGCTTGCCGTGCATCACCGCGATGCGCTTCTTCGCGAGCGTCGCGATGGCAACGATGTCACCAGCGAACGGCCCCGCGAGCTGTTTGGGAGCCTTCTTGCCGCACTCGTACAGGTGCCGGTTGGTGCCGCCGACGTAGACGGTGTTGCCATCAGCCGCGAGCGCGACGCCGCCGCACGGCAGCGCGTCCTGCTGCATACTCAGTTTGTCCGCGTCGAGCCAGTAGAGCGCGGTGGGTGCGCCCTCCGGGTGGACGGTGACGAACGCGAGCGACCCGCCGACGCCGACCAGGGCTTTCACGTCGCCGCGGTACGTCTGCGACTTGCCAGGCCCGGATTCGCCAAGCGCCTTCTGTGACGCCGGGGGTTCGACCGGTTCCGCTTCGGTCTTCGCTTCGTCGGTGCCGTCGTCATCGTCGTCGCTCGCCACGAGCGCTTCCACCTGTTTGGTCAGCACCTTGATCTGGGTGGCGAGTTGATTCACCGCCACGTCGAGCGGCATGCCCGGTTGGAGCTGCGCGACCGCGCCGGTGCCGGCCACCGATTCGGCGTCGGCCTCGTTGACCGCCTCCAATTCGTCGTTCAACTCGCCGGAGACTTTGTCCGGGTACGAGTAGACGAGGTCGTCCAGCGCGCTGGCGGCCTCCTCGAACCAGCCTTCGGGGAGCTGATCCTTGACGCGCACGAGCGCCCGCAGCACGGTGAGCAGGGTGCGAAATCGCTCGATGAGCGAGGCCCATTTCTTGTTAGCCATGTTACGCGTCCCCCTTCTTCAGTTCGGGGTGTTTGTGGCGGATGCGGGTGACCGCGACGAGACACGCGGCCCGCTCGCTCGGCTCGCGCGACAGCATGAACTCGTCCAGCAGCGGAAGAATCCCGCCGCCGAACTCCTTGTCGGCAAGGCCCATGTCGCGCATCACCTCGACCAGATCGAGCTTCGCGCGGCGTGCCGGCAAGGGCTTCACGCTCACCACCTTGTCGGGCTTCTTCGCGTTCGGGTCAGCGGCGTTCGGCTCGCTGTCTTCCACGGCGTCGCGCGACTTCTCCGGACGCCCCGGCGGAATCTCGAATAGGATGCGGCGCAGGAACTCGCCGAGTGTGGGCTTCGCCGCGGGCCACTGCTCCGGTTTGTGCGGGACGCCCTCGCCGCGATTGGCGGCGGCCTTCTCCGCGTCCTTCTTCGCCTTCGCGCCGACGGTCGGCTTGGGCGGCAACGGCGGCTTCCAGTCGGGCGTCAGGCCGCGGTCGCGGTAGACGGTCCAGAGTGCGCGAATCACGAACGCGCGCACCTTGCGGTACGGGCTTTCCGAGAGCCGGAAGAGTTCTTCCGGCACGCGCAGCTTCGGCAACCGGTTGATGAGTTCCATGCCGAGGGCGCGCGTCTCCTCGTCGTTCGATTCGCAGAAGCGGTACACGGCGCTGGCTTCGAGTTTCGAGGGGTCGAGCCGGAACGGGCGGTTCGGCGGCGTGTCCTCCGCGAGCAGCGATTTCGCGACGAACCGGCGCACGTCCATGAACGGGATGTCGGCCATCGCGACGAGGTGATCGACACCTGGGTTCCACCGGGCGAATTCCCAACTCGCGAGTTCCATCGCGAACTCGCGCAGCGGCTTGCGGCTCTCGCTGAACAGCGGAAACACGCGCTCGAGCGATAGGAACGACTTGGGGATTTCCGCGCCCTTATCGACCGGCTTGTCGGTGAGTTTCTGCGCGATGTCCGCGTGGTGGCGCCGCACGTACTCGCGTGCGAACCGGCCGACGGGCGCGTCCGCGGGTCCGGGCGCGACGACGAGTTGCCACAACCGCTCGCAACCCGCCGCGACCGCGTCCGTGCTGACGGGCGCCGTGCTGCGCTGCCCGCTCGCCATCGGGAGGAACGCGGTCTCCGAGATGATGCTGATGTTCGCGCCCTTCGCGTTCAGCTCCTCGGCCTTCGTCTGCCTGCTGCCCTTCGCGCCTTGCCCGTACAGCGGCGAACCGTCATCGCCGATGACGAGGTAGTGCAACTTGGGCGACACCGACCCGGCGACGGTGCCGCTCGCGGCCTTCACCTGCTTCTCGGCCTCGTCGCGCGTCATCGACGACAGCTTGCCAGTGAACAGGAACGACGCGCCCTTGAGATCAGCAGTAACCCCAGCGACCGCAAGCTGCGGCAGGTGGGGCTTGCGTCGGCGCAAAGTCGGCAGGGAGGAACGCGCGAATCAGTCGATCACTGGCGAAGGTGTGGTACAGGGGTTCGCTGCGCGCTACCAGGCGCATGAGCCAATCGAAGCCCAGTTCCGCGTTACTCGCCTTGCGCACGTCCGCGAACCAGCCGAGAAACACCCCGGCGCGGCCCTCGTCGAAGCTCAGTTCCTTCGCCCACGCGCCGTTGTCAATCTTGAACTTTGCCAGCCACGGCGACGCATCCCAGTCGGGCGCGAACGCGATCACCTTCAGAAAGTCGAAGCCGACCGTTTGCAGTTTCAGCTTGCCCGTGTTCAACCACTGGTTGATGTACGTTTGCGTAGGCGGGAACAGCGCGAGCCACTTGAGCAGGTCCGGCGCGAGCGCGTTCAGGTCGAACTTCGCGAGTTCGGTGGTCGCGTAACTGACCACTCTCTCGCTCTTGTCGTCGTCCTCCGGGTTCACCTTCTGGAGCAGCACGGCGAAGAACGCCGGGCCGAGTTCCTTGAGGTTGTGAACCTTCGGCAGAAGCTTGGTCGCGAACTCGAACGCCTGCTCGCTGTCCGAGAGGATCCGGCCCG
>CANLGS010000405.1 GCA_947490035.1 Gemmataceae bacterium | reverse complement strand
CCGATCTGTTCTCCGTGGGCGCGGACCAGAAGCGCATCATCGTGATGACACGGAACGAGATGGGGAAGAGCCGGGGCAAGTACAACGGCAAGTTCGTAGCCGCGATCACCGCGGGGCTGGAGCCGGCGGGCAACTGGTGCCGCTGATCGGCACCCACGTTTCTACGATGAACGATGCTGCCGTGAGCGGAGCGGAGTCTGTCGGACGATGATTCGGCCCAAGTTGGAAGCCGCCGAGTGGCTCGCGTGTAAGACGAACAACCCGAGACGAGTAGCCATGAACCCGAAATTCACCCGACGACAGGTACTCAGAGCCGGCTCCGCGGTTCTGGCCTTACCGTGGCTGGAATCGCTGGCCCGCGCGGACGAGAAAACACCGCCCAAGCGGATCATCACCGTCTGCACCAGTTTCGGGCTGTACGGGCCGGCGTTCTTTCCGACGAAGGCCGGGCGCGATTACGAAGCCAGTGAGTACCTCAAGGTACTCGGCGACCTGCGCGACCAGTTCACCGTCTTCTCGGGCATCTCACACCCCGACATCGGCGGCGATCACGCGTCGGAAGCGTGCTTCCTCACGAGCGCCAAACACCCGACGCGCCCGGGGTTCCGCAACACGGTGTCGCTCGACGTGGTCGCCGCGCGGCACGTCGCCGGCGCGACGCGGTTCCCGCTCATGACCCTCGGCACGCAGGACGGCAGCCCGCTGTCGTACACCCCGACCGGGGCCGGCGTTCCGGCCCTCACGGTCCCGTCGCAGATCTACGCCAAGATGTTCCTGGCTGGAAACAAGAACGAGGTGGACAAGGAACTCGCCCGGCTCAAGCGCGGCAAGAGCGTACTCGACCGCATGAAGGAGCGGCTCGCCGAGTTGAACGAGTCCGTGAGCCGCATCGACCGCCAGCAGATCGCGGACTACACCGAAGCCGTGCGCGACCTGGAAAAGCAACTCGTCGTCGAAGAAGAGTGGATCAACCGGCCCAAGCCGAAGGTGACCGAACCGGCACCGACCGAGAACTTCCCCAGCCCGTTCGCGGACCGCAGCGACAGCATCGGCCGCGCGAAGATCATGTTCCTCCTCGCGCGGCTCGCGGTGCAGACCGACTCGACGCGCGTCGTGAGCATCTTCATCAAGGGCATGGACGAGAAGCCGCCGATCCCCGGCATCAACGAGGGGCACCACGGGCTGACGCACCACGGACGCAACCCCGACAAGATTGCGCAACTGAAGATCGTCGAGAAGCTGAAGATGACCGCGTTCCGCGAGTTGCTCGCGGCGCTGCGCGACACGAAGGAAGGCGCCGGCAGTCTGCTCGATTCGACGCAGGTGCTCATCGGCAGCAACCTCGGCGACGCGAGCGGCCACGGCACGACGAACCTGCCGATCCTCCTCGCGGGCGGCGGCTACAAGCACGGCCGGCACATCGCGGGCGACGTGAAGAACAACACCCCGCTGGCGAAGCTGTACGTCAACATGCTCCAGAAGTTCGGCGTCGCGACCGACAAGTTCGGCTCTGGGTCCGGCACGATCGCGGACCTGAGTTGACCGGCGTTACCCTCATCGAAATCATTAGCCCGCGAGTCGAACATGCGATACGTGTTTCCGCTCTTCGTGGTCGTCCTCGCGGGTCACGCGACCGCGCGCGCCGATGACGCGTCCGCCGCGTTCCAGAAGCAGGTGATGCCGATTCTGAAGGCGCACTGCGCGGAGTGCCACAGTGGTGAGAAGCCCAGCGGAAAGCTGGACCTGTTCGGTGCGCGGTCGCTCGATCAGCTTCGCGCGCAGAGTCACCACTGGTTCGGCGTGCTGGAACGCGTCGAAGCGGGGACGATGCCGCCGAAAGGTTCCGACCCGCTCAAGCCCGCGGAGAAACAATCGCTCGCGGAGTGGGTTCGCGGCGAGTTCTCGACCCTTCTCATCGAACAGCAGCGCCTGGAAGGGCGGAGCAAGTTCCGCCGGTTGTCGCGCACCGAGTACGCGAACACCGTGCAGGACATCTTCGGCGTCCGACCGCCGGCCGCGCGCCTGATGCCCGCCGACGGGCGCGTGGACGGCTACGACAAGGTGAGCGCCGCGCTCCCGTTCTCCACCACTACCACGGAAGCCGCGATGAAGGTGGCCGACGACATGGTGGCGCGGATGTTCGAGTTGCCCGAGAACAAGGCCAGCTACCGGCTGCTGGCGCGGGGCAGCGAGCAGTCGCAGGGGCACGTGTTGGAACTGCTGGACGGGTGGTACGTGTCGTTCAACACCGACACGACCTCCGGCCCGCTGACTCGGGCCAAGCCCGGCGACGGCAAGAGCGGGTTTCCCGGGCGGAAGCCCGGTATGCACCGGCTGCGCATCATGGCTTACGGGTACCAGACCGACAAGCCGCTCCCGGTCGGGGTCTATGTGGGCCATGTGTCGGCTTACCCGCAGATCCTCGACCTCATCAAGATTATCGAGATTCCGCCTGGGAAGCCGGCCGTCACCGAAACCGACGTGTACCTGCGAACCGGTCGGGACAGTGACCTCCGCAGCGGCGACGGCATCCGGTTGATTCCGCTCGGCCTCGGCGTTCCGGTTCCGAAGAACACACAGGCATCGGTGCTGGGCAAAGGTCCGGGGCTGGCGCTGCAGTGGGTGGACGTCGAAGAACTCGAAGAGACGCTGCCCGGTCAGCGGTTGCTCACGGCCAACATTCCGCCCGCGCTGCGGACGGCCTTCACTTCGAACGCCACGCTGAAAACGTCGAAGGTCGCGCGCGACGAACTCCAGTCAGTTGCGCAGAAGAGTTTCGCGCAGATTGGGGCGCGCCTGTTTCGCCGCGACCTCACCGACGCCGAACTCGCGCGGAGCGTGAAGGCGTACATGGCGGCCGTGGACGCCGGAAGTCCGTTGCGGGCCGCGTTCGTGGGCGAAGTGACCGCGATGATGACCGCGCCCGACTTCCTCTGCGTCGTGGAGCAACCGGGCAAGCTGACCAACTTCGCCTTGGCGTCGCGGTTGTCGTACTTCCTGTGGAACTCGGCCCCCGACGAGGAACTTCTCGACGTCGCGCGCAAGGGCAAACTCACCGACTCTCAGGTTCTGCGCGCGCAGACGGAGCGGATGCTGAAAGACCCGAAGTCCGAGCGGTTCGTGAAGGATTTTCTCGACCAGTGGCTCGGCTTGTGGGGCATTGACAACACCACGCCCGACAAGGATCTGTACCCCGAATACGACGACCTGCTGAAGTTCTCCAGCGTGATGGAAACCCAGGCGACGTTCCGCCACGTACTCGAGAAGAACCTGAGCGTTCGCGACTTCGTGGCGCCGCAGTGGGCGATGGTGAACGCGCGGCTCGCCGAGCATTACGGTTTCCCCGGCGTCGAGGGCTTCGCCATTCGCGAAGTTCGCTTACCGGCCGAGACGCCGTTCGGCGGCGTCTGGACCCACGCGTCCACGATGAAGGTGACGGCCAACGGCACGCTCACCTCGCCGGTGAAGCGCGGCGTCTGGGTCGCGGAGCGGTTACTCGGAACGCCGATCCCGCCCCCGCCGGTGAACATCGACCCCGTCGATCCCGATACGCGCGGCGCCAAAACACTGCGCGAACAACTCGCGCTTCACAGCGGGAAAGGCTCGTGCGCCGCGTGTCACGCGAAGTTCGACCCTTACGGCTTCGCGCTGGAGAGCTTCGACGTGATGGGCACTTTCCGAACGAACTACCGCGTCGCGGACCCGGCCGCGGCGAAGGGCAAGAGCAAGTGGAAGGACGGTCTGCCCGTGGACTCCACCGGCGTCACCCCACAGGGCAACGCCTTTGCCGGCGTGAAGGAGCTGCGGGAGGTGCTGGCCAAGAATCCCGCCCAACTCGCCCGCGGCGTGACGCGGCACCTGCTCACCTACGCCACCGGCCAGCCCGCGACGCCACTCGATCAGCCCGCGATCGAAGCCGTCGTGGAGGGGGCCGCCAAAGACGACTACGGCCTGCGCTCCCTCGTTCACGGCGTCGTGCAGAGCGAGGCGTTCCGGTCGAAGTGATCCGTTGCAACTGGCCGCGCCCGGAACCTCCCGTGCGACGGCCGGGTCTGAAGTACCGACCACCGCTCACAGCAACTCCCGGATCGGTTCGACGTCGTCGAGCAGGTACATCGGCCGCCCTGAGCCGTCGCGGATGGTGGACGCCGGGTCGATGCCGAGCACGTGGTACAGCGTGGCCAGCAGGTTCTGCGGGCCGTAGGCGCGCGTCCGGGGCCGCTCCGCGCGGGCGTCGGTCTCGCCCACGTACTGCCCCACCTTCAGCCCGCCCCCGGCGACCAGCGCGCACCCGGCCGCCGGCCAGTGGTCGCGGCCGCCGGTCTTGTTCACCCGCGGCGTGCGGCCGAACTCGCCCCACACCACCACCGCCACGTCCTCGTCGAGGCCGCGGGCGTGCAGGGCGCCCACCAGCGCCGCCACCGCCATGTCGTACAGCGGGAGCAGGGTGCGGTACCCGTCGAAGATCGACCCCTCGGCCCGGACCAGGCAGTGGTGGTCCCACCGGGCGACGTTCAGCGACACGAACGGCACCCCCGCCTCGGCCAGCCGCCGGGCGCGGATGAACGACTCGAAGTCGAAGGGGTACTTCACGCCGAGGTACTCGAACCGGGCGGCCTTGTCGCCGTACCGAGCCACCACCTTCGCCGGCTCCTTCGAGAGGTCGAACGCCGCGCGGACGGCGTCGCTCGTGACCATCTCGAACGCCTGTTGCCGGAACGCGTCTGTGGCGCCGAACTCCCCGGAGTGGTCCGCGTCGCGACGCGCCTGGTCGAACGCGGCGAGGAGCTGCTTGCGGTCGCCGAGCCGCTCCAGGGAGACGCCCTTCGGCAAGGACAGGTCGCCCATGCCCGCCCCGGTGGGGCGAAATGACCGGTAGGCGGT
>CANLGS010000404.1 GCA_947490035.1 Gemmataceae bacterium | reverse complement strand
GCCCGAACACCTCGAAGTCGCGCAACATTGTTTGTGGGATTCGCCAGAGGAGCAGCCGCAGAAGGTGGCTCAGGTGATCGCGAAGGTCGCCAACCCCACCGGGATGCGCGTTACGCAACTGCTCCTCGAAGTGGAGTCGGTGCTGGCCGCGACCGACGTGCGCAACCTCGCCGACGCCGCGAGGGCTGCGGCGAAATTGGGAGAGATCGACAAGCAGCTCTCGACACTCGCCGGCAACGGTCGGTTGGAGAAGGCGCGCGCGTACCTGAAGGACCAGCTCAGGAAGCTCAAGCTCGCCAGCATCGAAGCCGTTTGAGTACGCACCCGCTGTCAATCGTGACCGGCGCAACGACCGTAACTCGGTCGTTGCGCCGGTTTTGTTTTCCACTCACAACGGAGTTCGTCATGGACCCGAACGAGTTGTTGAAGTTGCTCGATCTGAGCGCGAAACCGGCTCGACCGCCGGACCGCGCGGCACCGCAGGCCATAATCGGCACGGCCGATTTCGGGAGCGTCGAGACGGCCGGTCCGACCGCGCTGGAGGTCGATGCGTGGGGACTGCGCCGCGGGCGGGAACTGATTGCCGAAAGTGAACGACTCCAGAAATCCGGCACCGACGAGTTCGCCGCGGCGGACTTTTTCGCGGCGGCATTCGAGCCGGAACCGAAGTTGATGCACTCGTGCGCCGACCCGCGACGGCGCGAGTTCCTGGCGCAGATGCTCGACACCCCGGAGTACCGGGCGCTGCACTCCGACACCCGGCTCGACGACACGGCCGCGAGCATTGCCGCGGGGCACTTCGCGGAGCAGTTCGCCAAACTCAAGAAGGACGACACGACGAAGACGGGCGGTTCGGCACCCGCGGTGGTCGGTGGCGAAGGCGATCTGGAGCACGAAATGACGGCCCTGCGTGCGGTGGGTAAGGCCGTCGTCGAGGCGAGCAAAGAGGTGAGCGACCTGAAGGACGCGGCAACCGCGATGGGTTTGGGGCCGGGCGAACCGGGGAGCAACGACCCGCGGGCCATCGCCGAGCTTTACAGACGGGTGCGCAACGACCCGGCGCTGCGAAGGATCAGCGAACTCGCGGGCCGGTTCCGCCGCGTCGCGCAGTCGAAGCAGCGGCAGAAGGTCTCCCACGGCCTGGACGACGTGGTCGGCGTCGAGCCGGGCGGCGACATCGGGCGGCTCTTGCCCTCGGAGTTGGTGCGCCTCGCGGTGCCGGAGTTGGAACTCGACACCTTGCGCCGGCTCGTTGAACGTCAAACCCTCTGTCGGGAGCACCACGCTGTCGAGCCGGTTGGGAAGGGGCCGGTCCTGATCGTGACCGATCAGAGCGGGTCGATGGAAGGCGCCAAGGCGCACACCGCGAAAGCCCTCGCGCTGGCGCTGGCGTGGGTGGCACGGCAACAGCGCCGGTGGGCGGGCTTGGTCGCGTACAGCGGTGGATCCGGCGAGCGACTCCTGGCGCTGCCACCCGGTCGGTGGGACGAGTCGGCGCTGTGCGACTGGCTCGCGGCGTTCATCGGGCGCGGGTCGGACTTGGATCTGCCCATCGAAGAACTGCCCCGGATGTACAAGGAGATCGGCGCCCCGACGGGAGTGACCGATGTCGTGATGGTGACCGACGCGCGGTGTCGCATTCCGGCCGACCTGCGCGACCGGTTCCTCGTCTGGAAGCGCGCGACGAAGGCGCGCGTCGTCGCGCTGGTCATCGACAACCCGCCCGGCGATCTGGCGCTCGTCAGCGACGAGGTCCATTCCGTTCGGTCTCTCGATCCCGCGGGCGATGCCGTCGGCCGCGTCCTGTCGCTTTGAGGTTCGCGCGGCGTTTACCGCCACGGTTCACAGACCCGACCCGGCGGATGGTCTGCCGGGTCGCTTCGTTTCTACTCGCGAAGGAGGTTGCCCGTGACCGCGACCGTTCCGTTACCGGTGCCCGTGGGCGCCGGTACCCGTTTACTCGGCGAGGTGATCGCCTGGGCGTGCCCCGGCCTCGCCGTTCCGCACGCCGACCTGGTGCGCGCGCTCGAAGCGGCCGACCTCGATCCGGGGGTGGCGCGCGAACTGGCCCCTCGGCACGCGTTCGCCCGCGCGTGCAAGAAACTCAGCGACCAGCGCATCATCCGCCCCGTCGCCGAGGACACGACCACCATCAAGTTCCAGTTCACCCAGGTGACCCGCGAAGACGACCGCTACGAGTACACACTGGAGACCACACTCACGCTCGACAAGCAAACCGGGAGCGTGTCCTGCGCGCTGCCCGGCCTCGCCACCGCGGCGCAAGAGGAACTCGACCGCTGCATCGCGGTGCGTACGGGTTCGGACGTGACGCGCGTGGTGCAGAAGTTGTTCGAGCGCCAGGCGGACCTGTTCGGCATTCGACCGGGTGGCGGGTGCTACTTCGTCCCGCAGCAACACGCCGGCTTCACCGACAAGATCCAGGAACTCCTCGACCGCGTCGGCGGTCGGCTCCTGCGGTTCCCGGTGCCCGCGGGCACGGACGAGGGCGACCGTTCGGTGGCACAAGCCGTGGCCGACGGGCACGCGGCCGTGGTCGCGGAGCACCGCGCCGCGGTGGCGCAGTTCGGGGCCGACACACGCGCCGACACCCTCCAGCGCGCGGCCGAGAAGATCCGCGCGACGAAGTTCAAGTTACAGACCTACGCCGAGTACCTCACCGGCGAGAAGGAGCGGCTCGACCGAGTGGTTACCGATGCCGAGCAGGAGCTGCGCGCGAAGGTCGCCGAGATCGCGAACCCCGCTGCCGGTTGATCGAGCACAAACCCGCCCGCGATTGGGCCGCTCCACGGCGGAGCGGCCTTCATCGTTCTCGTCCGTCTCGACTTCCAGGAGATCCCATGTCAAGGTGTGTTCGGTGCGCGAGGGACCGGACGGTGCAGTTCCTCGGAACCCCCGCGTTGTGGCCCGTGTGGCCGTTCTTGCCCGTCGTGCGCCGCACCAGCGGGCACGAGGAGTTGGGCGTCGTGTTCGATTCGCGTGCGGCGGGGCTGACGGGTTTCTCGGCGACAGTCTTTGTTTGCAACCTGTTCGCGCTACCCACAGATCTGTCCGCGTTTCTCGCGCTACCGCACGAAACGTTCGACGGCGCCGAAGAACTGGCGGACGGCGGGTGGCTCGTGGATTGACTCCGACCGTTCATCAACCCTTCCGAGGAGAGCCATGATCGCGTTCCCCCGCCGGGTCGCCCGGCGGTTCCGCGCCGCGTGCGCGAAGTGCGTCTCCGGGCGCCCGCGCGGACCGGCCCCGTGCGTTGTGATCCGGCACGCGAACGGCCGCGTCACGCTCACCGCGACGTTCCCCGAAGTGACCCTCGAACTCGCCTATACCACGTCCGCACGGAGTCGCGCCGAGGTGCTGGTCGTGCCGATGACTTCGTTAGAGACCGTAGCTGCCAACTCCGACGAGCCGGTCGAGTTCGACGCGGGCGAGAACCTCAACGGAGTCGCGCGGTGGGGCAGGGTCGGCGCCGCCGGCTCGGTCCCGGTAACGTTCGTGCTGCCCGGCAAACAGCACGACCCGCGCCCGCGACCGGGGACCAAGCCGGTCGCGGCCCGAGTACTCGTTGCGTTGCACGAGGCCGGGCGCACGTCCAGCCGCGAGGACGGGCGGTTCGCGCTCAGCCGGGTCCAGGTGCGCGGCGCGAAGGGGCACGTTGTCGCCACCGACGGAAAGATCGCGGTGATGTTCGACGGGTTTGCGTTTCCGTTCACCGAGGACGTTCTGATCCCCGCGGTCCCGCTGTTCGGTTCGCCCGAGGTGCGCGACGAAGACGACGTGCGGGTCGGGCGCACGGCTTCGCACCTGATCGCGTCCGCGGGCGACTGGACCGTGTGGCTCGCCATCGCTCCCACCGGGAAGTTCCCGGACGTGGGCGCGGTGATCCCCGGCACGCGCCGACGACCGTGGCACTCGACCGCGGTGACACGGCCGGGTTGCTCCCGCAGTTGCCGGGACTCCCAGGGCCGGGGCACGATCTCCGGCCGGTTACCCTCGACGCCGGCCGCGCGCTCGCGGTCCGGGCGCGCGACGACACGGGCGCGGTGAAGGAGGTGCTTCTGGCCCGGTCGTCGGTCACGGGACCGGCGGCGCGCGTGGCTCTCGACCGGCGCGCGCTGGCGCGCGTCCTGGTGCTCGGTTGTACCGCGCTGGGCATCACTCCCGGCAAGCCCCTCGTCGGCACGGGTGACGGCGTCACCGTGCTCGCGGCGCTGCTCGACCCGGAACTGACCGTGGCGCCCGAGGCGCGCGCACCCAATTTCGATGTGGATGTTCCGATCCCCACCCCCAACACGAACCCCATCCCGAGAAGGAGTACGACCGTGAAACCACACGACCCGAACGGCCCCGCGCCCGGTGGCCGGCCCGACCCGCCAGCGGGCGACGCGCCCGACCCGCTTGTCGTCGCCGAGGAACTGCGTGCCGCACTATCCGACGCCGCGGCGAAGGCCGCGCGACTGGTGGGCGCGATGAAGGCATCGAAGAAGGAGCAGAAGGTGCTGGCGAGTGTACTCACCAACCTGAAGCAGTTGAACCTCGGCACCGGAGGCCCGCGATGACCGCTCTCGTCACACAACGGGTTCACCGGCTGGCCGACTCGCTCGGCGAACTGAAGGTCAAGGTTCGCGAGGCCCTGGCGACCGAACTGGCCGGCGCCGTCGGGGGCGCGGTTCGCGACGTCCTCCTTGGCGCACTGATCGAGCGAGTCTTGATCCCTCAACCGCGAACCACGGCCCCGGCGCCGCGCGCCGGCCGGTGGCGAGAAGACGAGGACGAGGACCGGGACCGCTGGGGCGCGCCCCGCGATCCGTGGTCCGACCCCGACGACGACGACACCCGCGACCAGAGGCCCGCACGGTACGGGCGCGAAGACCCGGACCCGACT
>CANLGS010000403.1 GCA_947490035.1 Gemmataceae bacterium | reverse complement strand
TGGTTGCCTTGGACGTTCTGCTGCTGGCCGCCGACGACGTTGCTCATCAGGAACGGGCGGTTGGTGGTTGTCGGCCCCTGTTTCCCGCCACCCTGGAACCGCACCTCCGCCATCGCAAGCGGCAGTGTCACCTCGAATGCCTTCTTGTCGCCCTCCTGGAATGAGACCTTCACTTTCTCGCCGTCCTTGCGCGGGTTCTCGGCCTTCGGCCCGACGCGCAGTTCGGCGCGGTACGCGCGCCAGTCGCCGACCTCTTTGCCTTCGACCGCGACGATGGTCATTCCGACCTTCACGCCGGACTTCTCCGCGGCGCCGCCCTTGGGCACCTCCGTGACCTTCACCGGGTCTTCAAAGCTGCTGATGGTGACCACGATTCCGCCCGGCGAGAGGCTCTGTTGACCGCCCTTGCCCTTCGGCTGTTCGACCGGGCGCGGCGCGAGCTTCAGTTCGATGGTGAGCGCCTCTTTCTTGTCCTTCTCCTTACCGCGAACGACGGTGAGCTTCACCACGTCGTCGGGCTTCTTCGTCACCATGAAGTCGAGCAAGTCGTCGTAGCTGGTGATCTTCTTGCCGTCGGCGGCGGTAATGAGATCGCCGGCCTTCAACCCGGCTTTCGCGGCCGGGCCGTCCTCGGTCACGGCGGTGACCTTCGCGCCGTCCTTGTCGCCCTCGCCGGACACGCCCAGTAGCACCGTGAGCGGCGGGCGGCCCTTGCCGATGTCTTCGGTGTCGATGATCGCGTAAACCAGTCCCTTCGTCTTGCGCGAATAGTCGAGGCCGATGCGCCCGGTCTTGACGGTGGGCAACCCGGCCGCGCCCTTCTCGCCGGTCAACTTCTTCCAGGTCTTGCCGGCGTCGGCGGTCTTGAACAGTCCGCCGCCGGCGCCGTGCGCGGTGATCGGCCCGTACTGGTCCGGGCCGGGCCACGGGCCTTGTCCGAAGAACCCGTCGAACTCGTCGCGCTTCCGCTCCCACAGCCCCGCGAGCAGCACGTTCGGGTCGGTCGGGTCCATGCGCAGCTCGATCGCGCCCGTCTTGTCATCGACGTACAGCACCTTCTTCCAGGTCTTGCCGCCGTCGTCCGTTTTGAAGACGCCGCGCTCCTCGTTCGGCCCCCACGCGCGGCCCATCGCCGCGACGTACACCGTGTTCGGCTCCTTCGGGTGAACGATGATTTTCCCGATGCTGAACGACTTCTTCAGCCCGACGTTCAGCCACGTCTTGCCGGCGTCGGTGGACTTGTAGATGCCGTCGCCGTAGCTCGCGGAGTTGCGCGGGTTGTTCTCGCCGGTGCCGACGTACACGACGTTCGGATCGCTCGGCGCGACCGCGACATCGCCGATAGAGACGGTCGCTTCCTTCTCGAAAACGAAGCTGAACGTGGTGCCGTTGTTGGTGGTCTTGAGCAACCCGCCGCTGGCGGTGGCGATGTAATAGGTGGTGGGGTCGCTCTCGACGACCGCGACCGCGGTGACGCGCCCGCCCATGTTGGCCGGGCCGATGCTGCGCCAGTTCATCTTCGCGAGCACGCTATCGGGAACGCTGTTCAGTGCGGGTGCGGGCGTCGGCCCTTTCCGCAGTTCGTCGAGCTTCTTTTTGAGGTCTTCGATCTGCTTGAGGGTGTCCGCGATCTCCTTCTTGAGTTTGTCGTCCTCGTCGTCGGATCGCGCGATGCCGGGGAACACGAAGATGAGCGCGGCGAGGAAGCCGAACGCGATGCGGCGTCCGGTAAAGGAAGTGGGTTTCACGGTGCGGCTCTCGGAGTGGCTATGCGGCGGAGCTTATCCAAAGCGCCGATTTTACGCATTCGTGAACGTCGTCGCCAGTTGTAGAAGGGACGAGTTCGCGTGAAACGCGGGGAATTGTGCCGTGCGCGCGGAGTGTGTCGGTTCTTCCTTCTGGCGCCGCGGGCGTCCCGCGCTCCCAGGAGGAAGGCGGCCTTCAATTCCCCTCGATCAGTTTCAGAATCGCGTCGGCGAACTGGACGCTCTCGCGACCGCCGCTGGCGGTGACGATCTTGCCGCCGGCCACCGTCACGCCGCGCGCGTCCCACGTGACGCCGCTCTTGTCGCCCGTCAGGAGCGGGTACTTGTCGCACAGCGGGTCGCACCTCGCGGCCCGCTTCCCCCTCAACACGTCGTGCGCGACCAGAACGCCCTGCCCGACGCCGATCGCGCCGACCGGCTTGCCCGCGACCTGCATCCGCTGAATCACCTTGCTGGCCGCGAACGCCCCCTTGCCCGTCACGTACTCGTCGATCCGCTCGCCGCAGAACAGGACGGCCGCGTACTCGGACAGGTCCATGTCGGCCTTGAGGCGCACGTCGATGGGCACGTCCGACGGCGGCGGACCTCCTCCCTTACCAAAGGGCCGTGGCTGCACCCGCGACCGGTCACCCTCGGTCGCCGCGGTCTCCACCTTCATCCCCTTCGACTCCAGGTGCGAGCGCACCTCCCTGTAGTCGTCCCACCAGACGCCGTTACTCGGGATCACGTAGAGAACCTGCACGGCCTTCGTCGGTGGCGTGATAACGACCGGCGGCACCGTCTTGGTCCCGTTGTCGGTCTTGTCGGTCTTGTCGGTCTTCCCCTGCGGCGGGTTGGTCTGCGGGTTCGGGTTCGCCTTCGCGCTGGCCGTCGGATCGGTCGGCGCGTCGGGCGGTGCGTTCGCCGGCTTCTTCCCGCGAGTCGCGACGACGAACGCGACCAGCAGGACCAGCGCCGCGACCGCGCCGCCGATCACGGTCCCCTGCCGCCGCTTCCACCACGACGCCTTCTTACGTTTCGGCTTCTTCGTGCTCTTCGGGCGCGGTGTCTCTGCGAGCGTCGGCCCGCCGGGAACCGGGTCGGTGTCGAGCTGCGTCGCCTGGCGGACGGGCGGACCGACGAGCGGCGTGGGCGTGATAACGACCGCGTCCACGATCTCGAACACCGGCTCCGAAGAGTTCGTTCGCGTGAACGGCAGCAGCGCGCCCGCGACCTCCGCGGCCGTCTGGTAGCGGTCGCCGGGCTTCTTCGCCATCATCTTCGCGAGCACGTCGGCCAGCCCCGGCGGCACCTCCGGCCGCTCGTCGCGCACCGCCGGCGGTTCGTCGTTCGTGTGCGCGAGCAGTTTGTCGATGAGGGTGGACGCGCCGAGGAACGGCGCCTTCCCAGTTAAAAGGAAGTACAGCGTGCAGCCGAGCGAGTAGATGTCGCTGCGGTGGTCCACGTCGTGCGAGTTCTTGGCCTGTTCCGGCGAGAGGTAGTCCGGCGTGCCCATCAGCATGTTCGGGTTCGTCACCGCCCCTTGCCCTGCGGCCGTCGCCTTCCCCGCCCCGAACGGCAGTTTCATGGGCAGCGCGTCCCCCTCGTCCGCTTCGGCGCGCGCAAACCGGGCGAGGCCGAAGTCGAGAATCTTGACCTGCCCCTTGCGCGTCACCATCAGGTTCTGCGGCTTGATGTCGCGGTGAACCATGCCCTTGTCGGCCGCGTGCTGAAGGCCGAGCGCCGCGTGCCGGGTGAACGCGCAGGCCATCGGCACCGCCAGCGGCCCCTTCTTCGCGACCAGCCGGTCGAGGCTCACGCCCTCGATGTATTCCATCACCAGAAAGTGCGCCCCGCCGGCCTCGCCGGTGTCGTGTGCGGTAATCACGGCCGGGTGATTCAATTGCGCCGCGGCGCGAATCTCCTTGCGGAACCGCTCGACGGCGGTGGCCTTCGCGGTCAGGTGCGGCGACACCACCTTGATGGCGATGGTGCGCCCCATGAGCAGGTCTTCGGCCTTGTAGACGGTGCCCATGCCGCCGGCGCCGATCTCGCCGACGATGCGGTAGCGTGGGTGGTCGGTGAAACCCGCGGGCGTGTGGCCCGCCGCGCCCGGCACGCCCACCGACGGCGGTGCCGTGGAGTGGACCGTGTCCGGCGAAGCCGCGGCGGCACGGGCCAGGGCCGCGAGCGAGTCGTCGGGCACGAACTGGAGCGCCGCGCCGCACGCGGCGCACCCGCCGACGTGTTCGGCGACGCCCGCGAGTTCGTCCGCCGCCAGATCACCGCGCGCGAACGCGGTCAGGGTTTCCGTATTGGGGCAAACAGCTACAGGCATCGAACGGAACCTCGGTGAAGCGGTCTCATCCTGACATGGAGAAGAATGGCACAAAAACCGGCAACCTGTCGGATTTCGTGCTGGGTGTTTGGGCTGAGGTAGGGGAGGAAGTTTAGCGCCGACCCGGAGGGGTCGCTACCCCAACAGCCCGCCGGCCTCTTCGCGCAACCGGGCCAGGACGCGCGACTTGGCGATGTACACCGCGTTCGCGGTGACGCCGGCTTCCGCCGCGACCTCCTCGGCGGAAAGTCCGTCGATCACGAACCGGCCGAACAGCTCCCACGTGCGGGTCTCGAAATCCGGCTTGATGCGGTCGAGCAGCCGGCGCGTCACGTGCAGGTCGTGTTCGCGCTCCCACGCCCGCGCGAGGTCGTCGGTCGGGTCTTCGAGACGCGCGAGGTAGCTGCCGAAGTCCGAACCGCCCGGCGCGACCGGGTTCACCTTCCGGCCCTTCCAGATGGTGCGGGCGCAGTTGGCCGCGATCGCGCGCAGCCAGCCGCGGAAGGCGCCCGGCTTCTCCGGGTGGACGAACTCCGGGAACCGGCGCACCACCACCGTCATCACTTCCTGAACCAAGTCGTCGGCGTCGGCGCCGCGCACGTTCAGGCGCTCGGCCCACACCCGGATGAGCGGGGCGTATAATTCCACGAGGCGCGCCCACGCGTCCGCGTCGCGCGGGTCGCGGGTCGCGGAGCCGCCCCAGTAGTGTGGCCGACGTGACCGGCATGGGAACCTCTTTCCTCAGTCTAGCCCATTAGCTTACGGTTCGCTCGTGTTTTGGGTGGTTATCGGGAATGGTGTTTGTGGGTAGTTTGTCGGGATGA